>JAMNZY010000167.1 GCA_023622055.1 Bacillota bacterium | reverse complement strand
TGGTTTCAATCCCTTATAGGTAGGCTAAAAACCCACTGAAGTGGCCATAAATTAAGAGTGTTGAGTTTTAGAAAAATAATTCTCATAATATTTTGTTTTTATTTTATTATACCTTATTTCGCTCAATTTTCAAGCCTTTCAAGCTGTTTTCAGGCAGGCAAAAAAAGTCGTCGATCTCCAGGGGTTTTTGCACTACCCCAGGTCGACGACTTTTTTTACTGTATCAGGTGAATATGAAGTCATATTAGTTTTCTATTACAGCAAAAGCTCTTGTAAAGCCCCCATCTGCTTTGTCGATTAGCACGGGAGCAGCAGCAAAAAACACTCGGGGTTTATCAATTTCATCAAGGCGATTTAAATTTTCTATGATATGCACGTTGTTATTCATAAATATCTTGTGAACAGGTGAAGTGTTATCTTCCACTTTGTCAGGAGATATAAAATCAATGCCAATAGCCTTGATTTTTAGATCTACAAGGGCTTGTGCCAATTTTTCAGACAAATATGGTGAGTCTTCCACGTATTTGTCAGTGCCCCAGTATTTTGAATAACCAGTTCTGATTAGCACTATATCACCAGGTTTTATTTCATAGTCTTTTAGAATGTCCGGCTTAATTTCTTTTTCTTCTTCGACATTTGCATCTACGATTACTGCTTCGCCTATAAATTCATCCAGAGGGATCTCATCCATTGTCTTAGCGCCTTTTACACAATGAGCAGGAGCATCACAATGAGTCCCTACGTGGACAATTGCATGGAAATCTGTTACCCTAAAACCACCTTCATCAATTTGCGCAATTTGTTTTACATCTATAGGTGGAGTGCCGGGAAATTGGGTCATTCCCATTTTGTAAGGATGTGACAAGTCAATAATTTTCATGGCCAAACCTCCCCATCTTTTTTATTTGTCTATTCTTCATTTCTAATGAAAATCCTTCTAAATTAGGAAATTTTCTTAATAAGTAAATGGGCTACTGTAATTTTTAACAGCAGCCCAAAGTCTAGCTAAATATCTATAACATCATTTGATTTTGGCAAAGATTCACTGGATACTACTTGGGTGTTGGCCAGCTTATCTCCCAGTCTTCTGCCCTTATTGTCTGAGAAAACGAGGACAATCTCAATTATAGAAATAATGAATCCTAATATTGCACCTATAATCCATCCGATTATTGGAACTATGCTGCAGACACTGCCAATTGCAAGAGTCAAGTTCCTTTTTATAGATATCTCCCAATTAAGGTCTTTGCCGTCCAAACTTGCAACTTCAAGGCCCATGATTTTTTTACCTATGCTGCGATTTTTAAAATCAGGGTTTTTAGTAATTTCATAGACTATCACATCTTTTGTCAATGTATAGACTGTGCTTACTATGCCTCCCAAAATAGGCACATAAATTAGAATACTAGCTATGATACCATCGATTAAAAAAGCTATAAAGCGTCTAAAAATATCTGCCTTTGGATAGTTCACTTTGGTCCTCTCCCTTTTTTTAGAATTAATTCCATTATATCAGGAACTTTTTCCAGGTCAATAAAGCTTGTCAATATGACCCATATTTGTCACAGCCTCACTTTAACAAAATCTCCTACTTTTATAGAGTTTTTGGTTACAATAGAATCAAGGGCTATAATGTTCACCCCACGCCTTCGGGCTTCTTTTAAGGCTGTGCCAAAAGCCTGGTGAGTTTTTATATTTGGGGTAAAATACCGTATGTCTTTCATTTGAATAATGAAGACAATCCAGGCCTCATAACCTTCCTCTAAACTGCTGATAAGCTCATGGATGTGTCTGACTCCCCGCTCTGTAGGAGCATCGGGAAATAAGGCAACACCATCTTCCTCCAAAGTTACACCTTTTACTTCCACAAAAATTTTGTTCTCTTTGGTTTCTATATAAAAATCGAAGCGAGAGTTTTTGTACTTTGCTTCTGGTTTGATAAGAGTAATATCTTTAAAGAACTCAGATTCCATTACCCACTTGTGAAACATTTTATTTGGCACTTGGCTGTCTATATTGACAAGCCTGTTGCCCTTGTAGACAGAAATCAGATCATACTTGGTTTTTCGGTTTTTGTTACTGCTTTCTTGGACAAAAACTGTAGCATCAGGTATCAAAAGCTCTTTGCAGCGACCTGTGTTTTTCACATGACAGGCTTCTATTTTCCCGTCAAGTTCAACATAGGCTAAAAATCTATTTGGCCTTTTTATAAATCTTCCTTCTTTTACATTTTCATAAACCATTATATTCTCCTTTAGATATACCATATTTGATTTTATATAGGCATTCTCACAAGTCGTGAGAATGCCTATATAACAACGTTTTTACTTGCCTGCAGCTGATTTAAATTCTGTCCAAATCTTTGTATGAGCTTCTTCCGCTTCTGCACTTATTCTTTGAATCATCTCCATGTCTCCACTGAAATCTATAGGCAGTGTAAGAAAATCTTTGTATTCCTCGCTTATATACTCCTCTGCAGCTTTGTTAGTGCAGTAAAAGCCTAACCACTCGAAACATCTGGCAGACACTTCAGGCTGCAAAATGTAGTCGATAAATTTATGGGCAGCATCGGGATTTGGAGCATTTGAAGGTATAAAAGCTGCCATTATGCCAAATCCAATTCCCTCAGAGGGAAAAACCACCTTTAGATTTGGATTGGAAAGCTTAGCTAATGTGACTTGGGAAGTATACATAACCCCTACGCTGATTTCACCTGTCAAAAGGTCATCCTGTAAGTTGTCATCCTTTATTAGCCGAATATTTGGAGCCAGCTCCAACAGTTTTTCCCCTGCCGCTTCAATTTTTGAAATGTCCTCTGTATTGTAACTTTCACCCAGGACTTTTAGAGCAAGTCCGTTTATGACGCGATAGTTGCCAATGACACCAATACTATTTTTCAGGGAGCTGTCCCAAAGATCCCCATAGCCAGTAATATCTATATCGACTAATTCAGGATCATATACTATAGTCTGTATACCTGCGCCGTATGGCACTGTATATTCGTCTTTAGAATCATAAAATTGAGATTGGTATACGGGATTGATATTGCCGAAATTTTTAAGCTTTGACTTGTCAAGTTTCTGTGCCAAACCTTCGGCAATAACCGTTTCTATTATATAGTCATCTGCTATAACTAAATCATAATCCCCGCCTTTGGCAGTCTGTAATTTTGCCAGCATGGTCTCATTAAAATCAAAGTTGCTGTAGTTAATGGTGATACCGGTTTCTGCAGTAAATTCATCCAGTACCTCTTGAGGAAACATTCCCTCCCATGTAAAAAGGTTTAGCTGTGTATCTTGGGAAGGAGACCTTCCACAGCCAGCTAGAAGACTAAAACATAAAACCAATGCCAATGCTAATACATAGGTTTTTTTCATGCTAATTTCCCTCCATTTTTAAATCTTCTCTATGATGGGAACCTAACTTCCCAATCCATACTGATAAAAGGCATATCAATAAAGTAGCACCTAACATCAAGGTAGATAAAGCATTTATTTTTGGAGTAACTCCTGTTTTTAGCTGGGTATATATCTTAATTGGCAAAGTATTGGTGTTTACGCCGGTAACAAAAATACTTATTACCACATCGTCTAGGCTCATGGCAAAAGACAGCAGCATACCTGATAAAATAGCCGGCAATATCAGGGGCAGGGTAATGTCAAAAAAAGCCCTTATTTCACTAGCCCCAAGGTCTTTAGCAGCCTCCACAAGACTTTTGTCTATGCCTACAAGTCTTGCCTTTACCAGCATATATACATAGGGTATGCAAAAGGATGTATGGGCTATTACCAATGTTATCATGCCAAAGGGTAATCTAATTAAAGAAAAGTATGTCAAAAATACCATGCCGAGAATGATCTCCGGAATCATAATGGGCAAAGTAGATATGTATTCTATGACACCTTTGCTACGAAGATTTACTTTGGGCATGCCAACTGCTGCCAGTGTCCCTATTATTGCTGCTAAAATACTGCTGGATGAAGCAAGGATAAGGCTGTTGGCCATTGCATCAAACATGGATTTGTCCCTCAGCAGTTCCTCATACCATTTTAAAGAAAATCCACCCCATACAGAACTAATTCTGCTGCTATTAAATGAATAAATTATAACTATGATAATAGGAAGGTACATTAGAACCAAAATGAGCCCGAGATAAAAGTTTGCAAGCTTTGTGTTGTTTTTCATACCAGCCCCTCCAATTCCTTAACATTGGATATGCGGCGGTAGATGTAAATCATTAAACTGGTGAGAATCATCAGGACTACGGAAAGGGCTGCTGCAAAAGGCCAATTGTGAGCCTTCATCAGCTGTTCCTGAATCAAGTTACCCACCAGAACTACTTTATTCCCTCCCAATATGTCAGCAATAAAAAACAGGCCCATAGATGGAATAAATGTTAGCACCACTCCGGATAATAGCCCTGGCATGGTAAGCCTAAATGAAATAGTCCAAAAAGCTTGCAGTGAACTGGCGCCCAAATCCCTTGCCGCCTCCACCAAGCTCCAATCAAGTTTTTCAGCACTGGAGTACACAGAATAAATCATGAAAGGCAAAAGGGCATACACCATTCCCACTACCACTGCCGGATAGGTGTACAAAAGTTTTAAGGGTGCATCGGTGATATTTAGGGCCATCAGCAATTTATCCAGTATTCCATTGGCACGGAAAATGATAATCCAACCGTAAAGTCTGATTAGGGAACTGGTCCAAAAAGGTATGAACAAGATGAACATCATGCGCTTTTTCCACTTTCCATCTAACTTGGCCATAAAGTAGCCGAAGGGATATCCGATAATGGCAATGAGAAAAGTAGTAGTTAGTGCAAGTTTAAAAGACTCTATAAAAGTTTTTAAATAGATTGGTTTAAAGATATCAATGTAGTTTTTTAAAGTAAACTTATTAACTACTCCCCACACTTCAGCTCGCTGCAAAAAGCTAAGCACCAGCATATATACCAAGGGACCTATTATAAATATAAATGTAAACACAAAAAGGGGCAGTACAGCAAGGAAAGCAACGCACTTGGCAAGACTAAAACATTCAAATAGTCTCCTTTTCATGTGCACCCTCCAAGTCCACCAGTACAGCATTTCCCGGTGCCCATGTGACAATCACATCATCCCCTGGGACAAGGGATGAGTCAATGCCATGGCGGCTGGCAACAAGCTCGTTGCCATCAGCTAAAGCTACGATGATCTGCAGCAGGCCTCCTGCGAAGGTCTTTTCCTTAACAACGCCCTTAAGACCAGTAACATTGCTGTTGTAATTAACCAGGTTTAACTTAATGTGCTCACTTCGAACAGCTACAGTTACCTTTTGCCCATGGGCGATATTTCCGCTATATTTAGCAACGACACCGATACCGGCATCGTTTTTAAAGACCACAGTGTGTTCATTGACATTATATGCTGTGCCTTTTATAATGTTGGCAGAGCCTACAAAGCGGGCCACATAGCTGGTTTTTGGGTGGTCATAAACTTCTTGGGGCGTGCCTATCTGTTCAAACTTACCGTCCCTCATGACAGCAATGCGATCAGACATGTTGAGGGCTTCCTCTTGGTCATGAGTAATATATACAAAGGTTATGCCCAGGTGCTTTTGCAATCGTTTTAGCTCTGTCTGCATTTGACGCCTAAGTTGTAAATCTAAAGCTCCTAGAGGCTCATCTAATAATAAAACCTTCGGTTCATTTACCACGGCTCGGGCTATGGCCACTCGCTGTTTTTGACCTCCGGAAAGTTCATGGGGCATTCGCTTTTCAAAACCTACAAGCTGAACTAGCTCCAAAGCTTCAGAAACCGCTTTTTTTATTTTTGCCCTGTCCAGGCGCTTCAGGCGTAAGCTATAACTTATATTGCCTTCAACTGTCATATGGGGAAAGAGAGCATAATTTTGAAAGACTGTATTTACATTTCGTTTGTTAGGTTCTTCATTTGTAACATCCTTGCCTTCTAAATACACTTTCCCTTTATCAGGCTTTTCAAGGCCGGCGATAATGCGTAAAGTTGTAGTTTTACCACATCCGGAAGGCCCCAGCAGTGTTATAAATTCCCCTGGTCTTACTGAAAGGCTAAGACCCTTTAGAACTTTTACATCTCCAAAACTCTTTTCTATCCGGTCAAGTTGCAGTATATAATCATCCATGTAAATCCCCCGCGCCAATATAATCATCCGCTCCAACACTTTTTTATATCATAGCACCCTATTTCTGAGATTTCAATTATTACCTATATACTCAGCAAAAAAAGAGCTGTTACACTATGATCTAAATATCTTAGTATAACAGCTCTTACGTGATGATTAGGATTAAAATCAGTCTCTTTTATGCGCATTCACTACTTGCTAAGGTTATCAATATATATTGCCGTTTTCCCTGTAGCTCCTCCAAACATTTTCAAAAAAGTCATCTTCTTTTGGAATCTCTCGAACTTTACGCCAATTAAATTCACATTTGCCGTTTCTGTAAAGCACTTCCTGTACCATACTGCCTTTTGAACCATCATCAAGAGTATATCTAAAAATATCTGGAAGGTTATCATAAGGCAATTTACCATCTTTATCAGTATACAGTGCTGACCCCCGGCTTTTGCCGCCATTTTCTACATAATCCACCATTGCCATAAGATACACATATTGACATGTTAGAATATCATATAGACGATATACCTTATGAAGGTTATTTGCAGAAGAGGTCTTAACTATACTGCTAAAATCGGCAAGTTCATTCTTTATTTCTTCAGTTACTTTACGTATGTCATCTATGCTGCGTATCGCTGCGCCAAAACGACTCATGCGCTTTGCGGCATTTTGCCAAATTTTATCTACAGTATCTTTTGCTGCCAGGGTTTTTTCACCCATGGCAATAGCTTCGCTAATTGTATCTAGTGTTACATCTCTGAATGTGTCTAAGTCAACAGGTTCTCCCTTGCGATTAGCAGCAATGTATTGAGCTGCTCTTGTAGAGCCAACCTGTCCGGAATTTAGTGCGGTGCCGCCCGGGCGATATACGCCGTGGCTGCCACTTACCTCTCCTGCTGCGAAGAATCCTTCAATATTGGTTTGCCACCATTTGTCAATAGTAAGGCCCCCATTATTATGCTGGGCACAAAGGGCGATTTCCAATGGTTCTCTATGAAGGTCTACACCTTTATCTTTGTAAAAGCTCACTGCCGGCGCGTTCATGTGCATAAGCCTTTCAATAGGTGTGCCAAAGATGGCTCCGGCCCTTTCAAGATACTCTCGTGCTTCTGGTGCTAGAGTAGAAAAGTCTATCTCTTGGCCCCCGGGATTGTCGCGAAAGTCAAGGAAAACCCGACGACCTTTGATGCAGGTCTCAATATATACCAGTATATCGATAATGGATGAACCGCCATCTATTTTGCGGACGTCAAAGGGCCACTGGTAACCCTTTAGAAACACTTTAGTAAGCATATCTCCTTTATCGGAGAAAAAATCAAATAGAAATTCCCGTTCATCATTTCCATTTATATCGGTAGAAATGAACTTCGGCAACACCTGCATATAAGTGCCAGAAACATTCCATCGTGGATTTATAGAAGCTAAACCATATTGCCATTCAGTGAGGTTCTTGCCCATTACACCTGCTTCAAGGGCTATGCCTGTTGCGCCATAGTGCCCAAGAGGATAAACCGAGTCCGCATACATACCTGCTGGCCCACCCGTTGCATATATCACATTTTTACAGTTAAAAGCAACATACCTTTTCTCGGGGTTGTCAAGATTTTGTAGATCAATGCATAAAAGTCCAAAGAGCTTTTCCTCATTAGTCAATATTTTTATTACCTGCAACTTATCAAAAATCTTGACGTTTTTCTCCCTCACTGCTTTTTCCAAACATTCTGTCATAAATTTGGAGGTGTAGGGACCGGCAGAGGTGGCCCGCCGCCTTGGGTCATGGTCTGTCTTGTAGCCGATATATTCACCGTATCTATTGCGCGGAAAGGGAACACCAAGTTCAACAAGTCTTAGAAAGCTCTGTGCTGACAGTGCTGCTTCACAAAGGGCAATATCACCGTCCATACACTGACCATCAAATAATGTCTTTGCAAGTTCCATTATTGAATCAGGCTCGTCGCCGGAAAGTGTAAGTTTATAATATGTTTGTTTGTCAGAACCTGTGTTTCGCGATGTTCCGGCATTAATGCCCTCTGTTACAATTGCTATATCTTTTTGACCATAACCAACCAACCTATCTGCTGCATTAAGACCTGCCGCACCAGTACCTACTATAACCGTATTGAGAGAATAAACTCTGATATTATAGTCTTTTATTTTAATTGTAGAATCAATCAAATCCCTTATCCCTCCAATTTAATATATTTCCCGGCAGCTGCCGGGATTTTAATCACAATCTTTGGATGTGAAAACCTCCGTCCACATCAATATAAATACCTGTAGAGTATAAGAATTTATCAGAGCAGAGTGCCGAAACCACACCTGCTACGTCTTCTGGTTTGCCCCAGCGCTTAATTGGAAATACCCCCTGCTGAATTAGCGCATCATATTTTTCTTTAACAGCTGCAGTCATTTCAGTTTCGATAACTCCAGGTCTAACTTCATATACATATATACCTTCACTGGCAAGTCTATCTGCGTACAGTTTTGTCAACATGGAAATGCCAGCCTTCGAGACACAATATTCACCTCTGTTGGTAGAAGACACTACAGCCGAACATGAGGAAATATTTACAATAGTACCCCTCTTAGATCCCATCATTTCTTGTTTTAACATCTGTTTTGCAACAAGTTGAGTCATAAACATAGTGCCTTTGGTATTGATTCCCACAACTCTGTCAAAGCTTTCCTCAGTCATATCAAGTAGGTCTGCTCTCACTTTTGGTGCCACACCTGCATTGTTAACTAAAATATCTACTCTTTGAAACTTCTCAATGGTCTCATCAACACATTTTTGTCTGTCTGCTGCTTTATCTATACTTCCTTGTATATAAATGTAATCAATACCCTCTTTTTTCAGTAAATTAAGGTTCTCTTTGTAGTTTTCTTCTGGACTTCTGCAAAAAATTGCCACATTATATCCATCCTTACCTAACTGGTAAGCTATCGCAAAACCTATTCCTCGGCCTCCGCCGGTAATGATTGCTGTTTTTTTTGCCATATTCATGCTCCTCGTAAATATATGATTAATTCTTCTTTATTCATTCTTTTGAAAAAATTTGATTATAACTGATCTCATTTCCGCCGGACTTACATCAATGCCTGTCCAGTTTTTAAACGAACAAACACCTTGATGAACCAGTAAATCTAATCCCTCTACTGTTGTAAAACCATATTCTCTGGCTTTTGCTAAAAAATCAGTTATCAGCGGCTCGTAAATGGCATCAAAAATTATCGCGTCTTTATTCGTGGCTTCATAAGGGAATACAATATGCAAATCACCTTGTCCCCTCATGCCGTTAGGAGTTGCGTTGGCCACAACATCTGCATCCTTAAGATCATCAATCCATAACTGAGGATCCCAATCAATTATCTTCACATTTACATCTGACACTTTTTGAACTAATCTTTCTAAAAACTTTTTAAAGCTCGCAACATATTTTTCCTCAGACAAAATATTGCTTACTACAATTTCTTTGACACCTTGAAGGGCCGCCTGAGCAACTGCAGCTTTTGCAAAACCTCCGGCACCCAAAACAAATACTTTGTTAATACTTCTATTGTTTGTGTTTGCTTCTTGTATGGCATTCCAAAATCCTATGCTGTCAGTGTTGTAACCTATTAATTTGCCATCAACATTACACACGCAATTTACAGCTCTTATTATTTCGGCTTCTCCGTTTAAACAGTCTAAGTATTTTAAAACGTGTTCCTTTACTGGCATTGTTAAAACATAGCCTTTTAAATCCAGCATTTTTAACGCTTGCATTATCAAGTCTACATTTGAGAGATTTGCACGAAATGCTAAAAATACTTTATCCATGTTCAACCTGTTAAACATACTATTCATCATTACAGGTGACAATGAATGAGAAATGGGGTCGCCCAAAATAGCATACACTTCTGTTTTAGCATTAATCACTGGTTTGCTCATTATGACCACCTTTTACACACGTTGATTTTTAAAAAAGAGTTATACCTGCAGTCCCAAAAATCTAGGCAGCCAGAGTACTAAATCTGGTAAAAGAGTCACTATTAGCGTGATAACAATATACAAAAATACAAATGGAATTACTTCTTTGCTTACTCTTTCTATTCGCTCCCCTAGTGTATGTGTTGCGATAAATAGCGAAACGCCTACCGGAGGAGTTATTAAGCCAACTAGATTTGCAATAAGAAAAATAGCACTGAGGTGATATGGATTGACACCTAATGGTACAAGGGCCTGCATGGCTGTGGGAGCCAATAAAATACAAACTACAATCAAATCTATAAAGCATCCTAAAACTAATAAAAGTACTATAAGGAACAGCAAACTAATGTATACACCATTTGCGCTTATATCAACTAAAAATGATACCAACCACTGAGTAATTCCTGTAAAGCTCATGATATAGCTAACTACATAAGAAGAGGCAATTAAAAACATAACCATGGAAGTTGTAGCGGCAGAGTCCACAATAATTTGATAAAATTTTTGCAAATTTAGTTTCCGGTATATTAATGCCAATATCAGTGAAAATAAAGAACCGATTGCTCCCGCTTCTGTTGGAGTAAAAATTCCTCCGTACATTCCTCCAATAACTAATATAGGTATTAACGCAATGGGCAATGCTTTTAAAATGCTTTCCACAATTTCACTTTGTGTATGCTTTTCTGTAAGTCCCCCTAAATTTCTCCTCTTAGCAATTATTAAAATGAATATGGTTAGCAAAACAAGAGTTATAATACCTATTGACAAATCTACTATAAATAATGTCCCGATGGATGTACCGGTTACTACACCTAAAACTACCGCTGTCATACTTGGCGGAATAAGCTGACCTAATTGTGCTGCACTTGCTATCATTGCAGCTGTCCAATCCTTCGGGTAACCTTTGTCTACCATTTCCTTGCCCATCAGCTTTGAAAACGTCGCACAAGTCGCATTTGAGGAACCAGTAAGTGCTCCAAACACAGCGCTTGCATAAGTGGTAGTTAAAGCTAGACCTCCCCTTAAGCGGCCAACTATTGGTGTAATCGCATCAACTAAAAGAGTAGCCATGCCTGTTTTCTCAAAAATTGCTCCCATTAGTGTAAACAAAAAGATTGCCAAAAGCGTATATGACTCAAAAGGGGCAAACATGCTCCTTGTTAGCAGTGTTAACTGTTTGCCTCCAAGCAATAAAGTTATTGTTCCGCTTGCACCTAGGGAAAACGTAACGGGCACTCCTAAGAATAGAAAAGCAAAGAATGAAATAAAAAATAATGTTATTAACAAGCTGCTGCTCATCATTTCGTATTCCCCCATAGCTCAGTTATTTTCATCAAGCATCTAATTGACATGAGAAATAATCCCAAGACTCCTCCACCGTATATAATTGCATAAGAAAGCGATAGATAATTAGTAACTTGTTTTGCATATAAGGGCATAGATCTAAATCCCGTAATAAACCCTAGGAAAATAAACAGCAACATAATAAGATATATCACAGAAAAATATAATAACTTAACGGTCCTATTTGAGCTCGCTGCAATTTTGGACGAAATAAATTCGACCGCCGGATGTCCATTAGTTCCAACTAAATAGCTGGCGCCAATAAATGCAAGCCAAATGTGAAACGTTTTGGCAAGCTCAACATCAAAAGGAGTAGGTACTTTCAAAAAATATCTACATAATACCGTCAAATTTATTAAACCGAGCAATGATAGACCTGCCAAAAACATAATAGCCAGTTCAAATCGTTTTAATAATCCGTCTATTTTTTTTAAGGCTTCACTCAATCTCCCTACACTCCTTTTTGTCTATAAATCCTTTAGTATATTTGAATTTTTTAGTGCCACCCTTTATTATAAATACTGCTACATTGTTGTGTTTTCTGATGTCTATTTAAGTTTTGATTGAGTGGCACTAAAAAAATTCAACTCCGACAAATTTATGGAATTTTAATTGCAACAAACAGCCTATTTTAACTTGTAAAATTAATATCAGTTTTCATCAAGCCACTTAATTACATCTTCACCGATTAAATCTTTGTATTTTTCTTTAAGAGTCTGGGCCTTTTCAAACATGACGGTGGTATCTGGATAAGTTATGTTTACTCCCAATTCTTTAAGTTTTTCTAGGCCTTCTCCCTTATCAAAATCAATAGTAAATTCACTGGCAAGATTGGCTGCTCTTTGTCCAACTTCCATTATGATCTCCTGATATTCCTGGGGAAGCTCATCCATGATTTTTTTACTTGCTATAAAGGCATGATTTTGATGGAACCAACCTACCATAGCGTAGTTGGGGGCAACTTCATAAAGTCGGTTAGAAATATATGTGGGGATCTGGTTTTCCATTCCATCAATTGTATTAGTTTGAAGGGCTTGATAGGTTTCTGTATATGCCATAGGAGTTGGCTGTGTTCCAAATAATGTCATTGCTTCAATATGCATAGGTGTTTCCATGACTCTGATCTTTAATCCTTTGAAATCATCTACTGATTCTATGGTTTTGCCTTTCACTGTTAAAAAGTTTCTGCTGCCTGCTGTACTTAAGGCAACTCCTACTAATCCAATTTCCTCCAAATTATTTAACTTTTCTCTAGCCAAATCACTTTTGAAAAATTCATATGCCTGCTCGCCATCTCTAAACAAATATGGCATATCTAAGAAAGACAATTCATTAGTAAATCCGTTAAGTACTGAACAGGCAACATCTGCAAACGCTAAATCTCCTGACTGTAGCATTTCTACGTATTCTCTTTCTCCACCTAACTCTCCGGCAGGATGAAGAATGATTTTGACTTGCCCGTTAGTTTTTTGTTCAACTTCTTCTTTAAACATTTTAAATAACATAGAATGCTGGTCATATTCGCTATCCGGTGTTGCATAAGCTGCATGGAGCTCATATACCTTTTCTCCTTCTGATTGTCCTTTATTACTTCCACCACCGCAACCAGCAGTCAGCCCTATTAAAAGCATAGCCACCAATAACACAGCAATGATTTTTTTCATATTTACAATGTACCTCCCATTTTCAATAATTTAATAATATCGCCAATCTATTATTTAGATTGCCTCACTAGCCGGAGTGTCCTCACCCCCCTTGTATAATATTCAATATATTTAGTCTTCCGGCGTGCTAAAAAGTCAACCTTGGCACTTTTTCAGCCACATAATTTCTATGCAGTTGTCAAAGAACAGTACAAATTGGCTTTTTATTTGCACGCCTTCCGCTCAAATGATTTTTTGTGTAATGCAATCGTTTGCACAATCGTTTTTATTTTTCGTGTAAAAATAAGGAGATAATTATTATCTCACAGAACTTCTAATATTTAATTTACACGGCAAGGTTTTTATCATTGGCTTTGGTCTCCGCTTAGCCTCTATTATTCTAATTAACATTTCGCAAGCTGCTACTCCCATGTTATAAAACGGCTGTGAAACGGTAGTCAGTGGTGGATCTAATAAACCAACCACATCTAAATCGTCAAATCCCATTACCGAAATATCGTCAGGAACAGAAAGACCGTAATCCTTAATCGCTCTAATTACTCCAATAGCTTTAGGATCACTTGTAGCAAAAACAGCATCAACTTTTAATTTTTGTTCTAATAGTGTAGCCATCGCTTTATAGCCATCTTCCCAACCATAAACATTATGAATTACTATATCATTGTTTAAGGGAATATTTGCTTCCTCCAGTGCTTTTTTATAACCTTTAAAGCGCTCTCTATAGAGTAGAATATCTAAAGAACCATTAACAAGCGCAATATTTTTTAAACCACGAGACAGGAGATACTTTGTTGCATCATAGGCTCCTTGAAAATTGTCAGCAGTAACTGCATCAAAATTGCCTTTAATTCGCCGAATGAGAAAAACCATGGGAAAACCTTCATTATTTAGCTCTAAAAGGTGTTTATGACCTGGTCTTGCTGTTGAAATGATAAACCCATCAATTAAACGTCTACGGAGACTGTTGATGTAAATCTTTTCTCTCTCTATATCTTCATCTGTATTGCATAAAACTACAGTGTAACCATATTTATTGGCAGTATCTTCAATACCTCGTATAGCAGCCGGAAAAACAAGGTCTCTGACATTTGGGATCAAAAGACCCAAAGTTTTACTTCTGCCCAATTTCAATCCTTTAGCCAAAACATTAGGTTGATAATTGAGTTCTTTTACTGCTTTCATCACCTTTTTTTTAGTCTCTTCGCTAACGGGTATATTGCCACTAAGGGCACGTGATACAGTGCTAGTCGAAACACCTGCTCTCTTAGCAACATCCTTTATAGTAACCAATGCCTTCACCTTTCGTGATATCGTTTGTGGAATCGTTTGTATTTATAATATTCTACACAAATTTTAAATATCCTTCTTTTTTATATAAAGTTTAATATTAATATTTTTATCCCATTAAAATTTCTTAATTAATATTTACTATAAACAAAAAACATACCTTTGGCTTAATTACCAAAGGTATGTTTTTTAACATTTGTATTCAACTGTTACTTTTACCGCTGCACTCTTCCTGAGGCATCGCCTTTGGCAAGGTTTTCTACTTCTTTTACCGTCATGTGGTTAAAGTCGCCTACGATGGTATGTTTTAGGCATGAAGCAGCTACGGCAAATTCTACTGCGTCTTGAGGTGCGTATCCGTTTAATAGTGCGTATATTAAGCCTCCGCCAAAGGAGTCACCGCCTCCTACTCTGTCTACAATATGCACTTTGTACCTTCTGGAACGGTAAAACTCCTTTCCGTCATAGTACATAGCAGACCAACCGTTATCAGAGGCTGAGAAGCTTTCCCGGAGGGTTATGGCCACACCTTTGAGAGAGAATCTCTCCATAAGTTGTCTGGCCACGTCTTTATAACCTTCCTCAGAAAGCTCACCTTTTGTTACGTCAGATTCGCCAGCTTTGATGCCAAAGACATCATAAGCATCTTCTTCGTTGCCTATTGAGATATCTACATACTGCATAAGTTCGCTCATGACTGAACGAGCTTTTTCTCTTGACCAAAGTTTTTTCCGGTAATTTAAGTCACAGCTTACTGTTACTCCCAATTTTTGTGCAGTTTTCACAGCATCTAGACAGCATTCTGCCAAATTATCTCCTAAAGCTGGAGTGATTCCTGTAAAGTGGAACCATTTGGCCCCTTCCAGGATTTTTTCCCAGTCGAAGTCCCCTGGTTTGGCCTCTGAAATAGCTGAATGGCTGCGGTCATACACTACCAGGGACGGCCGCTGTGAAGCACCTATTTCGTTGAAATAAATGCCTAAGCGTTCACCGCCTTTTACTATATATTGGGTGTTTACTCCGTAACGGCGGAGATGATTTATAGCTGACTGACCAATGGGGTTATCAGGTACTTTTGTTACAAAATAAGCATCTTCGCCGTAGTTGGC
>JAMNZY010000101.1 GCA_023622055.1 Bacillota bacterium | reverse complement strand
AAGTTTAAGGATTCCCCTAGGGCACATAGACTCTGTCGTCAATTTATAGTATAATATTCAAAGTATTTTACACAGAAAGCTACAACAACTGGCAGAAATTTAGTTGTTGCAAATGGGGGTCTTTACAAATGAAAATGGTCTCTTGGAATGTTAACGGTCTTAGAGCTTGCTTGAAGAAAGGGTTTTTGGACTATTTCTGGGATGTGGATGCGGATATTTTTTCCATTCAGGAAACAAAGCTGCAGGAAGGTCAAATCAAGCTGGACTTAGACGGCTATCATCAGTATTGGAATTATGCTGTAAAAAAAGGTTATTCGGGGACTGCGGTTTTTACAAAAGAAGAACCTTTATCAGTTGGTTACGGAATCGGAATTGATGAGCACGATCAGGAAGGAAGAGTAATAACTCTAGAATATGAAAATTTTTATCTGGTCAATGTGTACACTCCCAATTCTCAAAGAGGTCTTGCAAGGCTGGACTATCGCATGAGTTGGGAAGATGATTTTCGCAATTATTTACTGCAGCTGGATGCTAAAAAGCCCACAATTATCTGCGGAGATTTGAATGTAGCCCATAAGGAAATAGATTTAAAGCATCCCGAAGCCAACACTAGAAATGCAGGCTTTACCGATGAGGAGAGGCAGAAGATGACGGAGCTCCTGGAGGCAGGCTTTGTGGATTCTTTTCGATATCTATATCCTGACAAGAGAGATGCTTATACCTGGTGGTCCTACATAACTCGCGCAAGAGACAGGAATGTAGGCTGGAGGATCGATTACTTTTTAGTGTCTGATAGAATAAAAACTAAAATCAATGATGCCCAAATCCATTCTGAAGTGCTGGGAAGTGACCACTGTCCAGTAGCTTTGGAGATTGAAATATAAAGTTTGTACAAATAAGGGCTATTGCAAAACAAATTTGCAATAGCCCGTTTCTTATCATATTTCTACAGTTTCTCCAGGTTCTAAGACAATTACCTTGGCTTGGGTATTGGCTTCCACTAGCTTTTTAAATTCCATTGGGTCTTTTTTTATGGTTGGAAAAGTATTATAGTGCATAGGTATCACATTTTTGGGTTTTATCATTTCCACTGCCTTGGCTGCATCCTCAATTCCCATGGTATAAAAATCACCTATGGGCAGCAGTGCCAAATCTATTTCTTCACTCTCCAGTAAACTCATATCGACAAAAAGGGCCGTATCTCCTGCAAAGTATATTTTTTTATCATGGAGTCCCACTACAAATCCACAAGCATGGCCTCCTACAACACCGCTGCCGTGGAGTGCTTGGAAGATTTTCACACTGCCAAAATCTGCTGGCAGCCTTCCTCCCAAGTTGCCTGCTATGACTTCAATTCCTTCTTTTTCAAACATTTCCGCCAGTTCATAGAAAGTATATACTTTTGAGCTGCTATTTTTGGCAATTTCCACTGCATCTCCTAAATGATCTGAGTGACCGTGGGATACGAGGATATGGGTGGGCTTTACTTCATCAGCTTTTTTTGCTGCCAAGGGATTTCCTGTTAAAAAGGGATCAAAAAGGAGGGCATAGGGGCCTTCTGTGATTAAAAAAGCTGCGTGACCTAAAAATTGCACTTTCAACAAAATCACCTCAACTTTTTGACTATTATATCAAAGGAGCTGTTCCATTAGCAAACCTTCCAGCAATTAGCCCAGGAAGTTAAATATGCTATAATAAAAAAAGTAACGGGTTAAAAGTGAGGTTATCTTTATGGGTTTTAGATTTAGAAAGAGCATAAAAATAGCTCCAGGTGTCAGGTTAAATCTCGGAAAAAAAAGCGCAAGTATCAGCTTTGGCACAAGGGGTTTAAGACATAGTATAAGTACATCCGGCAGAAGGACCACATCCGTAGGCATACCAGGGACAGGAATTTATTACACGAAGAGCAGTAAACTTGGCAGCAAGGCAGGCAGCAAATCTAAAGTTACGGACAACCTTGACCCATATCAGGAAGTAGCTGAGTTTCAAGAGGCGCTGGAATACATCACATCCTTTCACATAGGATGTGATTATGAATATGATTGGGAAGCTATGGCAAAGGAGCTGCCCCCTTTTAAAGCCGGAGAAAAAGGCCCCAATGAGATTTTGGCTTTTGAGAAATTAGAAAATTTCAAGCCGAGTTTTTTAGGTAAAGTATTTAAGTCTTTAGAGGCAAAACAAAGAGCTGAATTAGAAGAGGAAGTTAAAAAAGCCATAGAAGAGGATAAAAAATTATATGACGCTTGGGAAAAGCGCAAGAGATTATCTCAATCTATATTAAATGGTGATATACAAACATATGAGACACTGCTTAAAGATATAAAGTTTGGCAGTAAGCTGGGAGGTTTTGTCAACTCCTTTAAAATTCAAATTCCCAGTGCAGATTTCTTGATTATCGACTGTAATATAAACCTGGAAGATATAATCCCCACCCACTATAAGACTTTGACTAAAACCGGTAGGCTTTCCATAAGAAAATATAATAAAACGGACTATTATGCCATAACAAAATTGTACGTGCCAAGTCTAGTACTGCGGGTGGCAAGAAATATTTTTGGGCTCTTGCCATTAAAATCGGTGATTATTAATGCCCAGACCCGTGTAATTGATACCAGTATAGGGAAGCATATGGACATAACCATATTGTCCGTCAAAATAGATAAAACCACCCTGGATAAATTAAACTTTGATTTAATAAATCCCTTTGATGCTTTAAGCAATTTTGAGCATAATGTGAGGTTTTTAAAGACAAAAGGCTTTCAAGAAGTAAAAAAGTTAAGTGATTAAAATAAAAGGTGGAAGATGATGCATGTTATTTGGAGCCCATATATCTATTTCAAAAGGCTATGAGCATGCTGTTAAAGAAGCTCTATCCATCCAAGCAAATACCCTTCAGTTTTTCACACGAAATCCCAGGGGCAGCGCTGCCAAAGCTTTAAATCCAGTTGATATAAACAAAATGAAAGAACTCATAAAACAAAGTGACTTTGGACCTTTAGTAGCCCATGCCCCTTACACGTTAAATCTTGCCTCAAGTAAAGCAGAGGCCAGAGAGTTCAGTATGAGGGTATTGAGAGAAGATTTGGAGCGAATGGATGTTGTAGGAGCTTCGTATATAGTCCTTCATCCTGGCAGCCACGTAGGTGATGGCTTGAAAACGGGGATATTGAGAATATCTTCTGCTTTAAAGGAAGTTGTAACAGGCAAGGAAAGAGTTATGGTACTCCTTGAAACCATGTCAGGCTCAGGTACCGAAGTG
>JAMNZY010000170.1 GCA_023622055.1 Bacillota bacterium | reverse complement strand
AGACATGAACCCGCGTGGAAAAGTCATGAATGCAGCTTTTTTAGTCCCTGCCACGGCGGCCCTTGGTGCTCACCTAGGCTTTACTGCAGGGGTTAATTCAGAAATGATTGCTCCCGTAATTGCAGGGAAACTCTCTGCAGGAATCATTGCACTGTTCATGGCTTATTTTGCCACAAAAGATTCTTAATGTGTTAAGCTACCTCCTATAGGAGGCAGCTTTTTGTTTTTTGTTTTTCTGCCCCTAAATTAACATTTATTATTGCCTTTTTTAAGTCCTAATGGTAAAATAATAACAGAGAAACATTTGAACAATTATTCAAATATAAAAATGTAAAGGGGTAGAGTTATGAGATATGAGTTACAAGGTCTTGACTGCCCCAGCTGTGCAGCCAAAATTGAGGGCGAGATTAAAAAGCTGAAGGGTTTGTCTGACATTACTGTAAATTTTGCAACTAAAACCATTGACTTAGATCCTGAATATGAAGAAGATGTGGCCAAAGTTATTCAAAAAGTTGAGCCACACGTTAAGCTTGTTCCACGAAACTTGTCTTCTGAAAAAAGAAAGGAAATGGCAGAAAACAGTAAAGCTAATCTTATGCTTAAACTTTTAAACATAATATTATCCGCTGTCATTTTAACTTTAGGAATTATATTATCTCCCAGATTGCACGGGAATTATGAGATTTTAGAATATGGAATATTTTTAGCGGCATACTTTTTAGCAGGCGGAGAAGTAATTCAAACGGCTTTAAGGAATATTATTCGAGGGCAGGTTTTTGATGAAAACTTTCTCATGACTGTGGCAACTATCGGAGCCTTTGCCATTCATGAGCTGCCGGAAGCTGTAGGAGTTATGCTGTTTTATTCGGTGGGAGAGTATTTTCAGGATTTGGCAGTATCCAGGTCCCGCCGGTCTATTGCAGAGCTTATGGACATTCGCCCAGATTATGCTAATCTAATCATCGGTGATGAAATCCATAAAGTTGCTCCTGAAACTGTAAGCATCGGTGAAAGGATACTGATTAGACCGGGAGAAAAAGTGCCCCTTGATGGAGAGGTGTTAGAGGGAGAGTCATATGTAGATACTTCAGCCCTTACCGGCGAATCGGTTCCCCGAAGAATGCATCCCGGGGAAAAAATAAAGGCAGGTATGGTAAATGGCCATGGTCTGCTGAAAGTCAAAGTGGAAAAGACCTTTGGCGAATCTTCAGTATCAAAGATATTGAATCTGGTAGAAAGTGCCTCTGGCCGCAAAGCCCGCACAGAGCAGTTTATTACCAAATTTGCAAGATACTATACCCCGGCGGTGGTATTCGGTGCCATTGCCATAGCCTTAATACCCCCCTTGGTCTTTCCAGGCCAGAGTTTTAACAAATGGCTTTACAGAGCTTTGACAATGCTGGTTATATCTTGTCCTTGTGCATTGGTTGTGTCAATTCCCCTAGGGTATTTTGGGGGAATTGGCGGAGCTTCCCGAAAGGGAATTTTAGTAAAAGGTGCCAATTTTTTAGAAGCCCTTACAAATGTGGATACAGTTATATTTGATAAGACTGGCACCCTTACAAAAGGCGTCTTTAAAGTAACTGATATTAAGGCTCAAATCGGTTTTTCCAAGGAAGAAGTTTTGCGGTTGGCAGCACATGCAGAGGTACATTCAAGCCACCCAATAGCCAAATCCATTTTGGAGGCCTTTAACGGCCATGTAGATAAAAAAGCAGTAGAGGACTATAAGGAGATTGCAGGCCTCGGCATAATGGCTAAGGTTGGCGGCAAAATGGTGTTGGCAGGCAATGAAAAGCTGATGAAGAGGGAAGGTATAGCAGTAGACCATGATGATTTTACCGGCACTGTAGTCCATATTGCAGTAGATGGCAGCTATGCAGGATATATAACCATCTCTGATGAGATTCGCCCTGACAGTGCCCGTGCCATAAAAGAGCTTAAGGCTTTGGGCATAAGGAAAACCGTAATGCTGACTGGGGATGCAGCGGACACTGCCAGCAGTATAGCCACGGAATTGGGTATTGATGAATACTATGCAGAGCTTTTGCCGGAAGATAAGGTGTTAAAGCTTGAACAACTGCAGGGCAGTGGTGATACAAGACATAAGGTGGTATTTGCCGGAGACGGCATTAACGATGCACCAGTTATAACTCGCGCCGATGTGGGCATTGCCATGGGTGGATTGGGTTCTGATGCTGCCATTGAAGCTGCTGATGTGGTTATCATGGAAGACATGCCCTCAAAAGTAGCTGAGGCAATAAAGATAGCCAGGCATACAAAGAAAATCGTCATCCAAAACATAGTTTTTGCCCTGGTAGTCAAAATAGTCTTTCTTGGAATGGGAGCTGTGGGAGCAGCCAGCATGTGGGAAGCAGTCTTTGCCGATGTAGGTGTGGCCCTCCTTACAGTACTAAATTCAACTAGGACTTTGGTAGCCAAAACTAAATAAAGTAGAAATAAAAATAGCGTGGTGTCCAAAAAACCACGCTATTTTTTCTTTAGCGGCAAATCTTATTGTCTGCTTGTTGAAAAATTTTCTCCTTTTTCCCTGGCTTGCTGTAGTTTTTCGTTTTTGGAAGGTTTATTATTGTACTCAAAAGTTGCACAATTGGTAGCTTGGCATTCCTTTGCATCTTTTCCCGTGATTTCTATCGCCTCCACATTGCAAAGGTCTCCTTCCTGGTAATACTTGCACGTATCAACGATACAGGTTACAGTTGGGTTTAATCTGCGGCCTATGCCAATCAGCTCTTCAGCGAAACCAACCCAGTTTACGTTGTCAGCAGAACCGATGAAATTCGCCAGACCTCGGCGTTCCTCAAAGGTCTTGCACATGGTCTGCTCTTGGGTTTTTGACATTTTGCCTACTTCTTCATTTAAAATGTCTATATTACCTGCGCCGCAGAGATTCCCTGGAACCCAATGAGTGCAAGTATTTACCACACATTTTACCTCTGGATTTGGAATTTTATTATCTGCCATAGCAACACTCCTTGTAGGTGGTTCTCTGTATAGTATTTGCTTTTTTAAGAAAATATTGTATTGAACCCCTTGCTGTTTTAAGGTAGAATATACATAACAAGATGTAGGATTTTTCACAAATCTCTTTATCTTATTATAAAAAAGGTCAGGTGATTTTTTGTGCTTACCAAAAAGGAGCTGGCTAAATACATAGATTATACATTGTTAAAGCCAACTGCCACCTTTGAGGATATTAAAATATTGTGCCTCGAAGCAAAGGAATATGGATTTTATGCAGTTTGTGTAAACTCATATTATGTAAAACATGCAGTAGATATTCTCAAAGACACCGATATCAAAGTGTGCTCAACTGTTGGCTTTCCCTTGGGGGCAATGACCACAGAAGCCAAAATATTTGAAGCCCAGGAAGCTGTAAAAGCTGGAGCAGCTGAAATAGATATGGTCATGAACTTAGGTCTTTTAAAAAGCGGTGACTTTTATGGAGTGCAAGAAGATATTAGTGAAGTGGTTAAAGCAGTGAAAGCAGTGAACCCAGATGCAAAG
>JAMNZY010000111.1 GCA_023622055.1 Bacillota bacterium | reverse complement strand
AAAACACGGCATAGTGCCTACGACAGTTAAAAAATCAGTGAGAGATGTAATTGAAGCTACTAAAGTAGCCGAAGAACCTGCAGATTACTTGCCAGAAAAAGATATCTCCAAAATGAGCAAGAAGGAAATAAGGAAATTAGTGGAAGATTTAGAAAAGCAAATGAAAGATGCAGCCAAGAATTTAGAATTTGAAAAGGCTGCGGAACTGAGAGACTTAATCTTTGAAATAAGGGCAGAAGCTCTTTTGTAGCAAATAAATATATTTAGATATAGTGAGTGTGATGTTGATAAATGGATAAGATTATAGTTAAAGGTGCTAGACAGCACAATCTTAAAAATATAGATGTTATTATTCCTAGAGATAAACTGGTGGTGATAACCGGTATTTCAGGGTCTGGTAAATCTACACTGGCCTTTGACACAATATATGCTGAAGGGCAGAGGCGTTATGTGGAATCCCTTTCAGCTTATGCCCGCCAGTTTCTAGGCCAGATGGACAAACCTGATGTAGATTATATTGAAGGCCTTTCACCGGCGATTTCAATAGACCAAAAAACTACCAGTAAAAATCCGCGCTCAACAGTGGGGACTGTTACAGAGATTTACGATTATTTGAGACTGCTTTTTGCTCGCATAGGGAAACCTCACTGTCCCAAATGCGGCAAGGAGATTTCTCAGCAAACTGTGGATCAGATGGTAGATACAATTATGGAACTGCCGGAAAAGACTAGGATTCAAATTTTGGCACCTGTTGTGCGAGGCAGAAAAGGTGAGTTCAGCAAGCTATTTGAAAACATCAAAAAGAGCGGTTTTATGCGCATAAGAGTAGATGGAGAAACAATGGAAGTTAGCGATGAGATTAAATTGGAGAAAAACAAGAAGCATCATATTGAAATAATAGTTGACAGAATTGTAATAAAACCGGGCATTCAGTCCCGCCTTGCCGACTCTATTGAGACAGCGCTGGCTCAAGCTGAAGGGTTAGTTATTGTAGATGTAATAGGCCAAGAGGAGTTACTTTTTTCTCAAAACTTGGCATGTGCTGACTGCAATATCAGCTTGGAAGAGCTAAGTCCCAGGATGTTTTCTTTTAATAGCCCCTATGGAGCCTGTCCCACATGCAGTGGTCTTGGATTTAACATGGAAGTAGATCCTGAATTGGTCATACCTGATAAAGATAAGTCTATAGCAGAGGGAGCGGTTGTTCCTTGGAGCAATGCGCCTAACAGCTACTATTTTCAAATGCTGTCTGCAGTGCTTAATCACTATGGCTATAGTGTAGAAACTCCCGTTAAAGATTTGCCCCAGGAAATAGTAGATATAATCCTTTACGGTTCAGATGAAACCATAGAGTATGATTATGTAAGTAGGTTTGGGAAGAGAACTCGGCGTTTTACAGGACAATATGAAGGTGTAATAAACAATCTCAGACGTCGCTATCAAGAGGCCTCTGAATTTTCCCGAGGGGAAATAGAAAAGTACATGAGCACAAAGCCCTGCCCTGCCTGTAAAGGCGCCAGGCTCAAACCGGAGGTTTTAGCAGTAACAGTTGGCGGCAAATCCATAGCCCAGGTTACAGCCCTTTCTATTGGGGAAGCCTTGACCTTTTTCAGCCAGCTTTCCCTTACTAAGCGAGAGGAAATGATAGCGCAGCAGGTCCTTAAAGAAATAAAAAACCGTTTACAGTTTTTGCTTGATGTGGGCCTTGATTATCTGACATTAGATAGGGCGGCAGCAACTTTATCCGGAGGAGAGTCTCAAAGGATTAGACTTGCCACTCAGATCGGCTCTAGATTAGTAGGTGTACTATATATCCTAGATGAGCCCAGTATAGGGCTGCACCAGCGAGACAACAACAAACTGATTAAGACTTTAAAGGATTTGCGCGACTTAGGCAACACAGTAATAGTGGTAGAACACGACGAAGATACTATGAGGGCAGCTGACTATATTGTTGACATTGGGCCTGGAGCAGGGGAACATGGCGGCAAGATTGTTGCCTGTGGTACCTTAAAGGACATACAAAAATGCCAAGAATCTGTTACAGGTCAGTATTTAAGCGGGAAAAAACATATTCCAGTTCCCTCTAAGAGGCGAAAACCAAATAAAAAATGGTTGGAACTTAAAGGCTGCAGAGAAAACAATTTAAAGAACATAGATGTAAAATTCCCTTTGGGTTTATTTACATGTGTCACCGGCGTTTCCGGTTCAGGTAAGAGCACTCTGGTAAATGAAATTTTATATAAAGCTTTGAAAGAAAAAATATATAAATCCCGTACTTTCCCAGGTGACTTTGATAAAATACTGGGCATTGAACATGTAGAAAAAGTTATTAATATTGATCAATCACCTATAGGAAGAACGCCCCGCTCAAATCCAGCCACGTATACAAATGTATTTAACGATATCAGAGAAGTCTTTTCTCTGACCCCTGAAGCCCGCATGCGCGGCTATAAGCCCGGCAGGTTCAGTTTCAATGTCAGCGGAGGCAGATGTGAGGCCTGTAAAGGTGATGGAATCATAAAAATTGAAATGCATTTTCTGGCAGACATTTATGTGCCTTGTGAAGTCTGTAAAGGAAAGCGCTATAACAGGGAGACCTTGGAAGTAAAGTACAAAGGCAAAAACATTGCCGATATTTTAGATATGACGGTGGATGAGGCTTTAGAGTTTTTTGAAAATATACCTAAGATTAAACGAAAACTAGAGACATTAAGGGATGTTGGCTTAGGTTACATCAGGCTTGGGCAGCCTTCCACCACTTTATCCGGCGGTGAAGCCCAAAGGGTAAAACTTTCCACTGAACTTTCAAAGATGAGCAATGGCAAAACTGTTTACATTTTGGATGAGCCAACTACAGGGCTGCACACTGCTGATATTCATAAGCTGCTGAATGTCCTTCAAAGGCTAGTTGAAAGTGGCGGCACTGTTATAGTAATTGAACACAATTTAGATGTGATAAAAACTGCCGATTATATAATCGACTTAGGTCCAGAAGGTGGAGATAGAGGCGGTGAAATTGTTGCCACAGGAACACCTGAGGAAGTGGCCCAAAATCCCAATTCTTACACTGGACAATTTCTCAAAAAAGTTCTCCACTAAAATGGTCAAACCTAGTCTTGAATTTTCACCGTTCATGTGGTAATATAATTAACACAACGATAAATTAAGTGCCGAAGTGGTGGAATTGGCAGACGCGCTAGATTCAGGGTCTAGTGCCCGCAAGGGCGTGCAGGTTCGAATCCTGTCTTCGGCACCAATTTGAAAGCTACACGTTTTTATTAGCATTGTTTGCAGTTTTTAGTCGATTGATAACCTTTTTGCTAACTAAACTGTATATCATTTCAATATAGCGGTCATGGATTTTTTTATGATAAGGGAGATAAATTTAATAAAGAGTTGTTTATTGAGGAATAAAGATTTTTTCAGGTCATTATATTGAATAAATACTCTATATTTGGTAAAATGTAACAAGATTTTTACAAATAACTGATACTTTGATTCGAAATGGGACAAGTTGGCTATGTGATTTTAAAAATGTTTTTAATTTTTCGCCTTTTCATTGTAAACTAAATGATCAAACTCGTAGAGAGGAGTGTGGACATGGATAGGAAAAAAGCCATTGTTACCGGTGGCAGCAGCGGAATAGGCAGAGGGATTGTGTATGCTCTAGCTGATGAAGGATATGATTTGGTATTTAGTTACCGGAACAATGAGGAATCAGCTCATAGAGTATTGACTCAGTTGCAGAAAAAACATCCAGAAGGGACTTTTGCCTGTTATAAAGCACATCTTGATAAGCCGGGAGCTGGAAAAGAATTTTTCAGACAAGCAGTTGATAAACTGCAAGGACTTAATCTGATGGTGAACAATGCCGGTGTCACCATACTAGAGAGCCTTTTTGACCTAACTGATGACACCACCAATTATCTTCTGAACCTTATGTTTTGCACTTATGTTCAACTGATGAAAGAAGCTGCCACCTATATGGCTAGTCGTAAAATTGCAGGGACAATTATCAACATTAGTTCTACCCGGTCTATAGCCCCACATCCCGGTGATGGTATTTATGGGGCAATTAAAGCAGCTATAAATCGAGCCATCAAATCCTTTGCTCTGGATGTGGCACCCTACGGTATAAGAATCAACAACGTGCTGCCTGGCCCTACAAGGCGCTTTACTCCTGAAGAGGAAAAATCAGCAGATCCAGCACATTTGGAAAAAATAGAATTTCTATCTAAGCGAATACCTCTGGAGCGCTATGGAACGCCACAGGATGTTGCAAATCTGGTAGTTTTTCTCGCATCCGACAAAGCCAGTTATATTACTGGACAAAATATCGTAGTAGATGGCGGGTATACAATTCCGGGTATGGCGGAAACAGCTGAAAAGGCAGAGGCACGAGGTTGGGGATGGGTAAAAAAGGAAATCATATGGGATGGGGACAGATAGTGCTAGTCCTTCAACGGTTCTATATGAATGTCTATATAATGGACACCGCTGAAATGCTTTCTAATCTCTTCTTCAATTTCATGATGCAGTCTGTGGGAC
>JAMNZY010000049.1 GCA_023622055.1 Bacillota bacterium | reverse complement strand
GTTGACAACTTTGCCGTTTTCAAAAACAAGCAGGGTAGGAATGCTCATTATCTGATATTTTGCGGCAGTATCGGGATTTTCGTCTACGTTAAGTTTTCCTACTTTAATGCTGTCCCCATATTCAGCGGCAATCTCGTCAATAACTGGGCCCATCATTTGGCAAGGTCCGCACCAAGGAGCCCAAAAATCTACGAGGACTTTACCTTCAGCTTCAATTACTTCCTGCTGGAAATTGGCATCGGTGAATGTGAATGGTTTCATTTGATTTCCTCCTCTTTATTTTATTTTTTTAGGTTATTGACCTGGTTTTTTAGTTATACTATACTTGTATTATAGTATAACTATATATTGCGAAAATTTATTTACACATGGATGAAAGGGTGTAATAAATGATAGATCATAAAATCATTCGCAGCCTTCGTCAAAAGCGAAATATGACTTTACAAGAACTGGCCCAGAAAGCCCATATTTCAGTGTCTTACCTTAGCGAAATTGAGCTGGGCAAAAAGCAGCCATCTTTAGAAACTCTCGACAAGCTTTCCCAGGCCCTTAACATATCTCCAGAAGGTCTCATTTCCACCAGCAGCACCCAAGGGGACCTGGGCAGTAAGATTTTATTCTTAAGGCAGGAGAAAAAGCTTTCCCTGTCAGAACTCGCTGAAAAAGTGGGCATTTCCTCCAGCTATCTTTGCCAAATCGAAAACGGCAAAGTCATGCCTGCCTTATCTACTCTGAAAAATATTGCCAAGGCCTTAGATGTGAAACCCGAAACCTTGATGGCTGCCAACAGCTTTGTGGGCTACAAGCTGAAAAAGATTCGCTCAGAGAGAAACATTACCCAGGCAGAGCTTGCAGAAAAAGCCGGTGTTTCCGCGGGCCTAATCGGCCAAATCGAAAGCGGAAAAGTGGAGCCTTCCATAAAGACATTGGAAAAAATTGCTTCAGCCCTGTCCATTTCACCTTGCTTTTTTGTTTCCGAGGAAGACGAAGTTTCTTCGTTGATAAAGACAATGAATCCTAAAGTGCGCCAGCTGCTAAATGATGCTAAAGTCCGCTCAGCTTTAGAGCTTCTAGCTGACTGCACTGCAGAAGAGTTCAGCTTTATATTAAAATTTATTCAGTTGTATAAAGAGCATCGAAGGCTTTAATTTCTCAAGTTTTGTTTTATTATACTATCATTTGTTTTCGCTGTCAATGAGTGTATGGCAAATTTTGCACTATTAATTATTTGCCTATTATACTCTGTCCAAAATATTAAAGTCAAGGCAGAGTATAATAGGCATCTTTGATTAATTTTGAAAGGTTGCTTCCATCAGGTATGTGGCAAATTTCCCCAAGGACATGATCAAGGCCAGCTTTTTTTATCATGGCCTGAAGGGCAATAGCTTCATCGTCCCCTTGCCAGTCAAATTTAAGGGCCGCCGCAATGCCCTTTGCTAAATTTTTTGGCTCAATGCCCATTTCCAAAACTTTTTTTGCAGGAAATACCAATCGGTCTTTGGGCCCCAGTTTTCTAATGGGCTGCCTGGCCACTCTCACCACTTCATCTTTCAGCTTGGGATTTAGAAAACGCTTCAGTGTCTTTTCAATATACTTTTCATGTTCTTCCCGGGAAAAATTAAAGTGATTTACCAGATATTTTCCCGCCTCCTCCATGGCGCCCTTTACCACACTGTATATATTTTCATCCTGAAGTGCCTCCATTATTGTAATATATCCTTTTCTATAACCCAGATATGCGGCTATGGCATGGCCAGTATTTAGGGTGAAAATTTTTCTCTCCACATATGCTTCCAGCTTGTCCACCGGCTTCATGCCGGGTATGGAAGGAATAGGCAAAACAAAAGCATTTTTATCGGTGACCCATTCAAAATAGGGTTCCACAGCTACAGAAAGCAAGTCGCCGCTTTTTTCTTGGGGGGGCACAATTCTGTCAACAGCTGCATTGGGAAATCCTACGCTAGTTTTTAGTTTTGATGCTTCCTGAGGCTCAAGGTATTCCAATATCTTATCTCTTAAAAAATCAGAAGCTCCTACCATATTTTCACAGGCAATTATGTTTAAAGGCTTTTGAGGATTTTTTATGAGTTTTGACTTTAGGCCTTTGGCGATAATGGGTGCAATCTTTTCCAAAGCATTAGGGCCTACTGCCGTAGTGAGTATTTCTGCTTGGACAATTGTCTCTGCTATCTCTTTCTCCTGGGACAAAACAAGGCCCTTTATTCCGGTAACTTTGTACTCATCTTCTCTTTCTCCCACGGTTTTCACGGTGTACTCTTTGCGCTGATTTATGGCATCAATCACGGCAGGGATAACGTCTACAAAGGTTATGCTAAAGCCAGCCTGAAATAAAAGGAGGCCGATAAATCCCCGCCCTATGTTGCCGGCGCCGAAGTGAACTGCTTTTTTCATGGTCATTTCCTCCCGTGTAGCATGTCGTATATTTCTCTGGGGGACTTGGCCTTTATCAGTTTTTCCACTTGAGCCTTGTCTTCACACACTGTGGCTATATTTGCCAAGATGTCTAAGTGGTCGTTGTCTTTTCCTGCAATGCCGATGACTATATAAGCAATATTGCCGTCCCCAAAGTCAACACCTTTGGGAAACTGTGCCACTGAAATACCGCTTTCTATAATGGAACCTTTGGATTCCCCTACTCCGTGGGGTATTGCCACACCATTGCCTATATAAGTGGAGAGCATGTCTTCCCGGGCTTTCATGGCATCTATATATGAAGCCTCAACTTTTCCCTCTTTAAGTAGTAGATCTCCCACTATTTCTATAGCTTCATATTTATCATTAGCCTCAGCTCCCAGTATTATGCTGTTTTCCGTCAAAATCTCCGCTGATCTTTCTTTCTTTTTATTTCTTTTATTAAAGAAATTAAATGCCATATTAACCCTCCGTTTTTTTGGTTATTCTAATCAGTTCTTTTATTACATCTGTACCTGAACCTTCTTTTAAAAGCCGGAGCCACCGAGAATTATCCAAAAGGGCAACACTTATTTTTCCCATAATATCTACGGCTTCCCTCTGAGGCTTTTCAGGTAGCAGCATTATGAGTATTGTCTCTACATTTTCCATTTTTCCATCCATATTTTCCATGGGGATGGATTTTTTGAGTCTGAGCACACCTAAAAATCCTTTGTCAACCCCTTCCGTCCTGGTATGAAGGATGGCCACAGAAGTGCCGGGAACGGCACAGCCTCCTATTCTTCCCCGGTTTTTCAGGTCTTCTGCCACTTTGTCAAAATTAGCTTCAGGAATATCATCCTTTAGCATATCCATCAGCTGGTTTAAAAGCTTGTCCTTATTGTTGACAACTACATGGTCTTTTAAGACAAAACTTTCAATTAAATCTAATATGATTTGACTTTTGTCATCTTCCCCTTGGCCTTTTGTAGATTCTCTAGGGGAAAAAGCAGGTGTGAAGCTCTTTTCAAAGTTCTCTATGTGAGACCTGACCTTTTCCACATCAGCCTCATCTAGGAGTGGAGAGACGTGAATCACGTGCATGGAATCGCTCTCAAAGGGCACTGTTGTAACAACAGTTTCAACATACGGGTATTTTTTTATGGCTTCATTCAGATCCAGAAAGGATACCACGTCGATTATATTTATTTGGGGCAATTCTTTTTCCAACCTGCTGGCCAGCATTTGGGCACTGCCGATACCGCTGGCACAGGCAAGTATCACGGGGACCTTTTTATGGCGCTTTCGCTCTAAAGCAGCCCCTATGTGAAGGGCTATATAGCCTATTTCTGATTCTGGCACTTTAAAGCCGTATTTTCTCTCAATGCCCTTTACGGAGCTGCCGGCCACTTCCATAAGTTCTTTATAGTCTTGTTTTAGCTGTGGCAGCAAGGGATTTCTGATATCCAAGCCCAACTTTAGCCTGGATATGGCAGGTTTTAAATGGAGGATGAGGCCTTCCAATGCAATGATATCTCCTGTCAAGTCTTGGCCAAGTTCTTTTCCCGCCTGGGTCAGTATTTCCCGGGCCATATGGGCCACCTCAAAATTATCCAAGGCAAAAAACTCATTTACCCCTTGGGATGTGCGGAGTTTGGCTCCCAAAAGGTGCATGGTGATATAGCCCATCTCTTCTTCAGGAATTTTTATGCCAAAAATTTTTTCCAAACGGGTGCCCAGTTTCTCCGCCAGTTTAAACTCGTCATTGTTTTTGAGAGTTGAGAGGATATTGTTCTCCATGTGAATAGACTCGCCACTTTTTAGGCGTTCCATGGCCAAAGCTATATGGACTATCAGGCCTATATATGCACTATCTGCCAAGGGAAACCTAAACTCATTCAAGATTTCATTAAGGGCCTGTTCTATTTCTTCAATTAGATTCGCATCTACCAGTTTCAGCAGTCGGTTTTTTATTTCATCTGAAATGGTATAGTCAGCGGCCTGAACATCTCTTTTAATGGGGAGTTTGTCTTTTAATATGCCTATTAGTTGACTTTCATCGAAGTTTTTATAAAACAACTCAGTTACCAGCTGCCTTATGCCCTTTTCTGGCCCCTCCACCCATACCCCAACTCCAGGTCGCCGCATGAGTTTTAGATTGTACTTTGAAAAAATATGTTCACAGGCGTCTAAATCATTGCTTATGGTGGCTTCAGTGACCTGGTATTCCATGGCAAAACTCAAAAGCTTTTGAGGCTCTTTATTTTCCAAAAGGGAAAGAATAATAAGGTGTTGCCGCTCTTTTGGGGAAAGTTTTGTAGGTTTATGAGAAGATGCCAGTTTTTCCTTAAGTTTTTTCATATTTCCACTTTCTCCAGCCAGTGATATGCCTACTCCAGATTTGGTCTCCAAAGCAATGTGAAAAGTTTTCAGTTTCTTAGAAAGGGATGGTATGTCTCGCAGCACCGTTCGGCGGCTTACATTTAAATTTTGAGCCAGATTATCAGTAGTAGTTGGACCTTCCAGTAAAATATTTAACATATCAATTTCTCTAGGGGTAAAATCCATGGGCATCCCTTCTTTTTAAAAAAGTAGAGTAACAGCTAGGCTGTTACTCTTATTATCCTCTATTTCCTTATTTTTTCAAGTTTTCAACAATTTCATCGTAGATGGGATTGTTTACAAAAGCCTCAATGAAAATGTGCTCAGCATCAGGAGAAGCAGCCTGAACCCTTTCGGAAAGTTCTTTGTGGGCAATGACTATATCTGCATCTTTAGGAATTTCATTAATAGCTGCATTGACCACTTGGATGTCAAGGCCTGCTTCTTTAATTTTCTTTCGCAGTATTGATGCACCCATGGCAGAAGAGCCCATGCCCCCGTCACAGGCAAAGACTATTTTCTTTACAGCCTGCTCTTTGGCAATGGCACTGTACGCCTTTTTGCCCTTTAGCTGTTCTACTCTCTCCTGAGCTTCATAGATGCCTTCATCTTCAAAACTGCCAAATCTCTTCAGGAGCACCGATGACACCAAGAATGAGACTATGGCCGAGATACCTATCCCTGCCAGTACCGGGAAGTATCCGCCTTTAGGTGTCATGGCCAGTTCTGCAAAGATGCTGCCAGGCGAAGGAGTTGCCACAAGGCCTGCGCCGAGAACTACAAAGGTAAAGACCCCTGCGCCGCCGCCAAGTATTACTGCCAATAAGAGGATTGGGTTCATCAATACATAGGGGAAGTAAATCTCATGAATTCCGCCGAAAAAGTGAATTATGATGGCTCCTGGTGCTGACTCTTTGGCCATACCTTTGCCTACCAACCAGTAGGCCAGCAGCACACCCAGTCCCGGCCCGGGGTTTGTCTCAAGCAAGAAGAAGATGGATTTGCCCATTTCCGTTACCTGCTCTACTCCCAAAGGCCCAAGTATTCCGTGATTGATGGCGTTGTTTAAAAAGAGTATTTTTGCCGGTTCTATGAAAATTGAAGCTAAAGGCAACAGCCCTGCATTTACAATGGCCTGAACTGCCGCAGCTAAGACTTTGTTTAAACCAAGAACTACAGGCCCTATGACCACATAAGCCAACAGTGTAATAAGCATTCCTATGATTCCTGCAGAAAAGTTGTTGACCAGCATCTCAAAGCCGGTTGGTATTTTGTCCTGAATTGCCCCGTCAAACTTTTTAATCACATAGCCGCCAAAAGGTCCCATGACCATAGCACCTAAAAACATGGGTATGTCGGCACCTACTATAACTCCCATTGTAGCTACGGCTCCCACTACTCCGCCTCGGGTGCCGTGAATCATCTTTCCACCGGTGTACCCGATGAGAAGGGGGAGAAGGTAGGTTATCATGGGGCCAACAAGGTTCCCTAAGTGCTCATTGGGGAACCAGCCGGTGGGAATAAAAAATGCAGTAATAAGGCCCCAAGCAATAAAGGCACCGATGTTGGGCATTACCATGCCGCTTAAAAACCTTCCGAAAGCTTGAATTTGGGCTCTCATATAATTAACCTCCCCAAAGTTTTTTAATATTAAGTAATGTCATCAATGGATAGTGACAATACTTAATATTTTTAGATATTTCTGTACTATTATTATAGCGGGTTAAGCTGTTGTATGGCAAGGAAAACATGTTAAACAGGGGAGGGTGCAATTGGTGACATGTCTTAATATCTCTACAGTGTTATAATTCCAAGGACCTGAGGCCAACATCCGCCGTAGGGGCCCGGATATTCCAAAAAAATCCGTGTAAGGCCTATTACAAAGTAACTTTCTTTTGCATTTAGCATTTGCCGGGTTTCCTTTAGGCGCTTTGACAATTGGCCAGGGTTTTCCCGAATAAATTCCTGAAATTCCTTATGCCACATAAGGTCTGTTACCATCCAATTGTAAACCATGCTTCCCACATTATCCTCAAAAACCAGGCGAGCCTCATATTCCAAAGGGTTGTGAGGGTTTCTCCTGAAGTTTACGTCTTTTACTACTGCTTTTATTAGACCTAAAGTCCTTCCCCGGCTGAAAATAGAATCTACCGAATCATCAACTAAGGACCTTAAAAGTTGGGCCTTTTCTGTTTCATCAAGGATTTTAACCAGTTTGGGCACAATCTGAGGATTTCTTACAAAAAATCGGTCTTCTGCCCGCGGTGCAGTGCCCCACCAATCATTTAATACCAGTTCAGTTACTCCAAATATCTCAAAAACCTTTTTTTCATGAGCAAAGATATCCGATTGATATACAGGCATAGGCCTTATCCAGCGATGGTTCTCATCAATGCCTACCAGGTTCACTCTGGTGTTGTACAGCTTGGAGATAGCCAGGAGCGTAAACCTGGTCTTGCCCTGATTTTCCATGCGCACCCCTCCAGTAAAAAGTATTCATGGTTGTCAAAGTCAAGGCTATTGTACAAAGGTCGCTTTAAACCTGTTGTTGCTTTAAATATATTATTGGAGGCCATTAAATATTATCATTTTTTGTAGATTTACGGGATTATCATATAGTTGAAATATGGCGTTTATATTAAGTATACATGGACCTTGTTTTTTGGTATGATACCATAGAGATGTATTTGTAAGCAGCAGATGTGGAATAGGAGAGATTTTAATGTCTAAGATAAAGCCCTTACGAGTCTTAGTTGTGGGAGGCGGTGCCTCTGGCATGATGGCTGCCCTTGCAGCTCGCTATGCAGGTGCTGAAGTGACAATTTTGGAGCGAAATCCCAGGGTGGGTAAAAAAATCCTGGCAACCGGCAACGGGCGGTGCAACTATACCAATGTCAATGTAAATGCCGAGTGTTACCACGGGAAAAATCCCAACTTTGTCTACGGTGCCCTTTCACTATTTGACGTGTCCAGGACATTAGGTTTTTTTGAAAAACTGGGGATTGCTCCTCGGGTTGAAGAGGAGGGCAAGGTATTTCCCATGTCAGGTCAGGCTTCCAGTGTCCTGGACGTGCTGCGGTATGAGCTGGAGCAGACTGGTGTAAATGTCCTCTGTAATGCCTTTGTAAAAAATATAGGAAAAAAGGGCAATGAATTTAGGGTTCAGCTGGAAGATGGTAGGACCTTTAAAGCTGACAGAGTCATTTTAGCCTGTGGTGGCAAAGCTATGCCCTCATCGGGCTCAGATGGCAATGGATACGATTTGGCCAGGAAGCTGGGCCATAAGATAGTGGACATTTTTCCTGCCTTAGTTCAGTTAAAACTTGAAGGAAATTATTTTAAACAAATTGAAGGGGTAAAGTTTGTAGGCACTGCCGAAATCCTGTCCAGAGGAAAATCTTTGGCCAAGGACAGAGGGGATATTCTCTTTGCCAATTACGGGGTATCAGGACCTCCTATCCTTCAAATCAGTCGAAAAGCCGGAGAACTGTTAAAAGAGAACAAAGAGGCTGTACTTAAAATCTCCATTATCGATGACATGACACAAAAAGAGCTGGACAGTTTTCTAGTTAAGCGGTTTAAAAATATGCCGGAAAAAAGCTTAGATTTTAGTTTGGTGGGTTTTATCAACAAGCGGCTCATACCTGTCATATTAAAAGAGGCGGGAATAAAGGATTTAAAAATGCCGGTAAGGGAGCTTTCAGATGCTGAAATACACGGCATTTGCAATATACTAACTAACTGGAGGTTTAAAGTCAGGGGCACCAAATCCTGGCCCAGTGCTCAAGTCACTGCAGGAGGCGTTGACACAGACCAGGTAGATCCCTTTACAATGGAGTCTGTTTTGGTTAAGGGCCTGTACTTTTGCGGTGAAATCCTGGACATAGACGGCCGCTGTGGCGGTTTTAATCTGCAGTGTTGGGCGGCTTTAACTTAAAATAATCTTCTTTTTAAATCCATTATTTCCCTTTTTAGTCTGTCTATGGTATCTTGTAGTTCATTTAACCTATCTAGTATAAATACTCTACTCATTACTTTGTCCCTTTCGGGAATATTTTCAAATGAGGCATCTTTAACCATATCATCTGCATTATTTTTTTGTGCCCTGTATTCTTCCATAGTTTGTTTCCCTCTTTCCGCTAGTTCTTTTACACTACTTACACCTTTTTCCACAACGGGCTTTGCCATGCTGCGCATCTTAGGCACCACCACATAAGTGAGAATTGTGGCACCTAAACCCCATAAGAATCGCTTCAACATTGAATTGGCGGTGTTTTTGCTCCCTCTCATGTTAATTCCTTTCATCATTCATCGCTCCTGGTATTTTTATTGTTGAACATCTGATGAATATTTGGGGACTGTCCCTAATTATTCATTTGACGATAGTGAATATTTGGGGACTGTCCCCAAATATTCATAAGTGGTTTTCGCTATTTATATTTTCCTCTGTTTTTGCTCTTATTATGTATTTGGAATTTGGCAAGAAAAAAAAGAGTGTTTAAAACACTCTTTAAGCTTCAAAGCCGTTGTATTTGTTCATGGCCTCATTTACATCTTCAGATACTATTAATAGGGCCGCCTCTGCCGCTGTTTCTATGGCAACTTTTATTTTTTCCAATTCTTCACCGTAAAATTTGCCTAATACGTGGTGCACCGCATCTCTTTCACCTTCAGGCCGACCTATGCCGATGCGGATGCGAGGAAAATTATCAGAAGCCAGCTGATATATGATGGAGTCCATGCCCCGATGGCCTCCGCTGCTTCCTTTAGCGCGAATCCGAAGACGACCTACGGGAAGGTCCATGTCATCATATATTACTATCAGGTTTTCCAGGGGGATTTTATAAAAATTTACAGCATCTTTTACGCTTTCCCCAGACAAGTTCATATATGTATGAGGCTTTAAAAGCAACAGCTTTTTTCCTTCATAATTGGCCTCACCTAATAAGCCCTTAAATTTAACTTTGTTGATTTTAGTCCCTAATTTTTCAGCTATCAGGTCAAGGGCTGCAAATCCCACATTGTGTCTGGTGTTTTCATATTCCTTGCCGGGATTTCCCAAACCTGCTATCAAATACACGTCAATCCCTCGCTAATTGAAAAAATAAGGGCTGTTTTGCCCTTATTCCTCCTCTTCCTTGTTGCCTTCAACAAGCTCAGGCTCTTCGCCTTCTTCAGGAGCTTCAGCATCTTCAGCTAACCTGGGTGCCACAATTGTCGCTACCACTTCTTCTGGATCATCCATTACAGTGTTTTTGCTGTCAATTTTTAAGTCTGCCACTGTGAGTATATCGCCAATCTGCATTTCAGAAATATCTACTTCTACACTTTCCAGCATATCAGCTGGCAGTGCCCTTAAGGTAATTTCTCTCTTCTGGTGCTGAAGTATGCCGCCCATTTTCACACCTTCTGCGTCTCCAACCAGTACTATAGGTGCGTTGTATTCCACTTCTTCATCCATGGAAACTTTGAAAAAGTCTACATGGTCGATGGTATCCTTCAAGATATTGCGCTGTACTTCCTTTATCAGCACTGGGAAGGTGTCATTTTCAACTTGAAGATTTATAAGGGTGGCTTCCCCGTGGGTTCTCAATAGCTTCTTTAGCTCTCTTTCATCAACGGCAATGCTCTTTGCTTCATATTCTTTGCCATATACAACTGCAGGGACTTTGTTTTCCCTTCTCAGGTTCTTGTTTTCACTTTTTTTAGCTTCGCGAATTGTAGCTGTCAAAACTAGATTTTCCATGTTCTACTCCTCCTTCTCTCTTTTGCCCCATATCCTTCTTGTAGTCCGTAATATTGTGACATGGTCTCATCCCGGATATCTTAATATATTATACCCGCCATTTTTATTGAAGGCAAGTTTTAATCATCAAATAAAGTGCTGAGGGATTTGTTTTCATGGATTCTCAATATGGCTTCGGCAAAGAGGGATGCCACCGAAAGGACTTTTATCTTGTCCAATTTCTGACTTTCCCTCAGGGGTATGGTATTTGTCACAACTACCTCTTTAATGGGAGCTGCCTTTAATCTCTCAATGGCCGGTCCGGAAAGTACCGGGTGGGTGCAGCAAGCATATATTTCTTTTGCGCCCCTATCCAATAGGGCTTGGGCTCCCAGGGTGATTGTGCCTGCTGTGTCAATCATGTCATCAACTATTATTACCGTTTTACCCTCGACTTTACCGATAATATTCATAACTTCGGCTACATTTGGCTCCGGCCGCCGTTTATCAATAATGGCAAGAGGCGCCACCAGCCTGTCTGCCAATTCCCGGGCTCTTGTCACTCCGCCTACATCAGGAGAAACCACAACTATTTCTCCTAAATCCTTAGATTTAAAATAATCAGCTATTATGGGCATGGCCCTTAAGTGATCTACAGGTATATTGAAAAATCCTTGAATTTGGCCGGCATGTAAATCCATTGTAAGCACCCGATCTGCTCCGACGGCAGTGAGTATATCTGCCAGCATCTTAGCTGTAATGGGGTCTCGGGAGCGGGCTTTCCGGTCCTGACGGGCATAGCCGTAATAAGGTATGACAGCTGTTATGCGACCAGCTGAAGCCCTCATAAAGGCGTCGATCATTATTAGCAATTCCATGATGTTGTCATTTATGGGATACGAGAAGGGCTGAACTACAAATACATCAGCACCCCGCACCGTTTCTTTTATTCTAACTTGTATTTCCCCATCGCTAAAGGTGCCTACCCAGGATTCTCCCAGAGGTATTCCCAAGTGTTTCACAATTTCTTGAGCCAGTTTGGGGTTGGCATTGCCAGTAAAAACCTCCAGCCTACTTTCCATTATCTTTTGTTCCTCCTTCTATTTTGTTCCTTCTCTTTAAAACCCATCCAAGTTTATTTTCCTGTCTAGCCCGAGCTATGGCCAGAGAATCTTTAGGCACCTCCTTAGTGATGGTGGAGCCTGCTGCTACAAATGAGCCGGCCTTGACGGTGACAGGTGCTACCAAGTTGGAATTACAGCCAATAAAGGCTTCATCTTCTACTACAGTTTGATGTTTTTTGTATCCATCATAATTTACAAAAATTACTCCAGCACCGATATTTATTTTCTTGCCTAAAATTGCATCTCCCACGTAGGATAGATGAGGTATTTTGGTGCCTTCTCCCACTTTGGTGTTTTTAAGCTCTACAAAATCCCCAACTTTTACATTAGATGAGAGTTTGCAACCGGGTCTTAAGTTAGAATATGGGCCAACCTTTACATTTTCATCTAACTGGCAGTCATCTATTTGGCTCATAACTATTTCACAAAAATCACCGATGATTGTATCCTTAATTCTGCAAGGACCTATGATGGTACAACCTTCACCTATTTGAGTATTCCCCTCCAATATGACCCCGGGGTATATAGTTGTATCCCTTCCGATTTGGACATGGCGATCCACCACACATGTGTCTGGATTTATAAAAGTGACACCTTTCTCCATCCAACCTTCAATGATCTTCCGTTGCATCAGTTTTTGCACTTGGGCCAGCTGCTTTCTGTCATTGATGCCCTGGAGCTCGTTGGGATCATCAAGCTGGAATGCCACAACTTGTTTTCCTTCTTGATTTAATATTTTAACTACATCTGTCAGGTAGTATTCACCTTGTACATTGTCATTTTTCACTTTAGAGAGAGCTGAAAATACCAAGGAGGTGTCAAAACAGTAAAAACCTGAATTTATCTCTTTAATTTCCCTCTCTTCCAAAGTTGCGTCCTTGTGTTCCCTAATATCTAAGACCTTTTCACCTTTTTTAATTATCCTGCCATATCCGGTAGGATCTTCAACTATAGCTGTCATCACTGTGCAAGCTGCCCTTTGCTCTTGGTGAAATCTCACCATTCCCTCTATACTTTCCGCTGTAACCAGGGGCATATCTCCACACAGCACCACAATTTGAGAACTGCCTTTCACGGCATCTTCCGCCTGCATGAGGGCATGACCGGTCCCCTTCTGCTCCCTTTGCAACACAAACTCTATATCTTCTCCGGCATAGTGCTCCTTTACTTTATCGGCACCCTTGCCAACTACCACAACTATCTTTTGTGCCCCTGCTTTTCGGGCTGCTTGAATTATATATGTCAATATGGGTTGTCCGCAAACTTTATGCAAAACTTTAGGAGTATCTGATTTCATGCGGGTCCCCTCGCCGGCAGCCAAAATTACAGCCGTAAAATCTTCCATCCATAGCCCTCCTCTTACGGTTATAACTATATAATACTTCTTTTTCAATTTATTTTAAAGAGTAAAGGTTTCCAGTGTGGAAAAATATAGGACATCCTGTGATGTCCTTTAGTTTCCTTCATTGTCCATGGCATTATAATGGTTTAAAATGACTTCCTGTATCTTGGCCCTTGCTTCAGACGAAATGGGGTGGGCAATATCCTTAAACTTTCCACTGGCAGTTTTGCGGCTGGGCATCGCAATAAAAAGGCCATTTTGACCTTCAATGATGCGAATATCATGTACCACAAACTCGTCATCAAAGGTGATAGAAACTATTGCCTTCATTTTCCCCTCATCTGCCATCTTGCGGATGCGGACATCTGTAATATTCATGGGCTCGACCTCCCGGGATTTTTTTAGCTCAGCTTAGCCTCAAGAGCTGGTCTGCTAACATTTGCTTTTTTACAAATTCTATATAAAAATTAAAAATCCTCCCAAAAAATTTGAAAATTAGATTTGAGGGAAACTTAACTCATTAGTTTGTCATTTATGCTGATTTCGATTTGGCCTTTACCTGTGTCAATGTCTTCTAAAATTAATAGGGTGGTAAAATCCTCCACCAGCTTTTTTTCCGGCTCTGCTGTAGTCACCACCATGGCAGTTCCTACAACCTGGGCTTTAAATTCTGCCACCAGTTCCCGCATGCCCCTGGCTGTTCCGCCAGCCTTCATAAAATCATCCACAATGAGGACCCGGGAGTTTTCCGGCAGAGCTCGCTTTGCCAGAGACATGTTGTGAATCTTTTGTCCAGACCCGGATACGTAACTTATGCCAACAGAAGGCCCCTCTGTTACCCGGCTGTCCCTGCGCGCAACTACCATTGGCACATTTAAGGCCCTTGCCGTCATCAGGGCAATGGGAATGCCCTTTGTTTCTACTGTCAGCACATGAGTGGGCTCATCATCTATAAACAGTTGAGCAAATATTTCCCCTATTGTTCCCGAATACTCAGGGGAAAATATGATATCTGTCATGTACAGATAGCCTCCGGGAATAATTCGCTTTGGGTCTTGTAAGGTATTGCAGAGATCTTCTAAAAAAGCATTGATCTGCTTTGCAGACCTCTTGGTGCGATAGCGAACGCCTCCCGCTGCTCCGGGTAATGTGGTAAGTTCCCCTTGACCCGAAACTTTGTATGCATTTTTTATAATGTCTAAATCTTCGCTTATAGAAGACTTGGCTGCCCCAAGCCACTGACCGAAGTGGTTCAGGGAAATAATTTTATTCGGGTTTTCCGACAGGGTTTTGGAAATCAGGGCAATTCTTTCACTGCGCCTCATGGAAAATCCCCCTAACTTAATACTCTGGCTGCTAGCTCCAGGTCACTGTCTTTATCTACATCAGTAGCTATCTCCGGATAAGAGCTGATTATTGCCCGAGCTTTTATGCCAAAAAGTTCCTCTACCCGCTCTTCTAACTCTCTTATGGTAAGGGTGCCCAATAAAAACTTGATTACAAATTTTAAGCCAAATATCCCGGCAAGTTTCCATGGTTTTTTTCGGTAGGCCATAAAAGCTTCAGCCTTTTTAACACATTCCTTAACTGCGGCAACCTTAACCATAATTATGTTGCCACCGGTAAATACTCCATCTTTTATTTTAACATAAGTGCGCTTTACTCCGGGATATTTTTTTTCATTTTCTTCCTTAGAAACTATGGGGTAATAAAAATCAGCATTCATTGAAAGGGCTTTTTCTACAAAATCCCTGATGGCCTCTGGAGTAATCATGGGGATATCTGATGTGGAGATTAAAAGCATTTCATCATCAGAAAAAATACTGGCACCACGTAAGATATTGTCAGTTAAAGAAGCGCTACTATCTACAATGATATCCACCTGTTCTTTGATGGGTGAAAGTTCCTCCTTTGGCCCCACAACAGCAATGGTATCTATAAATTCAAGGCCCTTAAATGCATCGATAATATAGCTTATCATTTCCTTATCTTGGATTTTAACCAACGCTTTGTTTGAGTTAAAGTTTGTGAAGGGACTATCCTTGTCGGCTCCTGCCAGGATAAGGGCCTTCATAATAATTCCTCCTCAAAATGCATTTCCTTTCGAAGCATGTTCATTACATTGTATTCTGATTCATATATGTGGGCTTTAGCAAGTCTTTCTGCACTTTCTGCATCACCTTTTTTTATGGCATCTAAAATGGCTTTGTGCTCTGACAACAACTTTTTTACTCTGTCGGGATTGCTAAGAGATTGGATTCGAAATCTGTCAATTTGTTCTTTTAAATTGTATATAATCTGAGCCAGTCTCTTGTTCCTGGAAGCCTTAAATAAATTTTGGTGAAATTCCATATCTTTTTTGACAATGGTTTCGGCATCCCCCTCTTCCCTGGCTTTAGCAATGTCATTTAAAATTTCATCTAAGGTTTTTATTTCATCATCGGTAATCCTCTCAGCTGCCAAGGCTGCTGCCAGACCTTCTAGGCTGCTGCGAATTTCAAAGACCTCTGCCGCATCTTTTAATGTAAGGCCTGATACATAAGCACCTTTCCGGGGGACCATGACAACTAAGCCTTCTAGTTCCAGCTTCCGTATGGCCTCTCGCACAGGAGTTCTGGACACTCCCATTTCTTCAGCCAATTGGACTTCCATAAGTCTTTCGCCAGGTTTTAGGCGACCGGTCAAAATGGCCTCTTTTATAGCATCAAATACAATATCTCTAAGGGGTTTGTAGTTGTCAAGCCTCATCGTAGGAAATCTGCTTCCCACAAGATCACCTCCTAATTCACACATTACCCCATTTGGCTTACGTAAATTTTATTTCCCGGGAGATTTATTCTCTCTGCAGCTATCTTTGCCTGGCGGACATTTTCAAAGATGCCGAAGATAGTGGGGCCACTGCCAGACATGAGACTGCCCAATGCTCCATGGGAGATGAGATGCTCCTTTATTAGCTCCAGTTCCGGGTAAAGTTTAAAGGTAACTTCCTCTAAAACATTACAAAGACCAGATGCAATTTTTTCTATGTCCTCCATCTCTATGTACTCAATCATGGCAGATGTATCAGGTCTTTTTTTTATGGTTTTTACATTCAGTCTACTGTATACTTCTTTAGTCGAAACAAAATAAGGGGGCTTTACCAGCAGCAGGCCAAAACCCGACAGAGGTTTAAGAGGCAAAATCTTCTCACCAATGCCCCTGGCAAGAGCCGTTTTGCCTACTATGCAAAAGGGCACATCGGCACCTATTTCTTTGCCTAGGGCCATCAACTCTTCTTGAGATTTGTTTAACTGAAACATTTCATTTATGCCTACTATTACCGCTGCCGCGTTGGCGCTTCCCCCTGCCAATCCTGCCCCTACAGGTATCTTTTTGTCTATGTCAATGGCTATTCCCGCATCCAGCTGGTACTTTTCCATCATCAGCTTGGCAGCTTTGAATGCCAAGTTGTTTTGGTCTAACGGGATTTCATGGCTGTTAGAGGTCAGCTCAATAACAGGCCTTGGGATAAGCTTTAAAGAAATTTGGTCTTTTAAAGAAATGGTCTGCATTATCATTTCAACTTCGTGATAGCCGTCAGGTCTTTTAAAAAGCACGTCAATAGTCAGATTTATTTTCCCTTTTGCTGGTATTGTTAGGCGTTCCAATGGTTTCTCCTCTCAAAATAGTCTTATTCTTATTATATATTTCACAAAAAGTCTCAAAGTCCTTCCCCTTTAGAAAAATATCGTCAAACAGGCAGGCCTACGGCAGAATCAACGGAACTGGCGGCAGCTTTTATGGCAGCCAACGCCTTTTCGTAGTTTTCATAAAAGACCACTACTATATCGCCTTTGCCGGCATTTTCCAAACTATAAGTAATGGCCTCTTCTTCATCTAATATTATCTGGATTTTGTCTCCCTTAAGCCCTGCCTCTTGAGCACCCTGTTGTAAAAGCATTGCCACCTCACCAGGTCTTTTGCCCCGAAGATTTTCATCTTCTTTTATTATGAGGCGGTTAAATCCCTTGCCGGCCACATATCCTAATTTAATTATATCACAATTGCGACGATTGCCGGGACTGGCAATGACGCCTATTAACCGAGAAGGCCTCATGAGTTTTGCCGTATTAATTATAGCTTCAAGACTTTTCACATTGTGGCCGTAGTCTAAAATTACCGTCACATTTTCCAGATTTATTATATTCATGCGGCCGGGATTATGGTTTTCATCACAGTGAAATTCCATTAAACCCTTGGCAATGGTCTTTAGGGAAATTTGAAGGCCCCAGGCACCGGCAGCAGCTGCTAAGGCATTTTGCACATTGTGGACAGCATATCCTTTTAAGGCAGAGGGCAGATCTGTTACCTTTGCAAGGCTGTATATTTTTCCCTGCTCCTGAAAGTAAATGGTGCCATTTTTCACATAAACACCGCGGCCGCCCTTATCCAGATGCTTTTTTAGAATTAGATTGTCTTCTTGTAAGCTGAAAAATATTATTTTACCTTTAAGACGTTTAACCACATCAACGGTTTTAGGATCATCTGCATTTAAAACGGCATATCCCGTATCTTTTACTTGCTCTGCCACCAGGGATTTTACAAAAACCATGTCATCTAAAGTAGAGATGCCGTCAAGGCCTAGATGATCTTCCGTAATATTTGTAATAATCCCCACATCGGCTCTTTCATAGGCCAGGCCACCTCGAATCAGGCCTCCTCTTGCAACTTCAAGGACAGCCGCTTCCACAGTGGTATCTAGGAGCACCTGCCTGGCACTTTCAGGGCCGCTGCAGTCTCCCTTTTTCACTAAACAGTTATCTATATATATGCCATCAGAACAGGTCATGCCTACTTTAAAGCCTGCCAAAGAAAGTATGTGGTTTAACATTCTGACAGTGGTGGTCTTGCCGTTGGTGCCGGTAACGGCAACTAGAGGGAAAGTGGGTGCACCCTTGGGAAACAGCATATCAGCTATAGCTTTTGCCGCAGGCCTGGGCTTGCCCTGAGAAGGGTAAAGATGCATTCTAAGGCCTGGTGCTGCATTTACTTCTATGACTGCACCGTCGCTTTTTTCCAGGGGAATGCCTATGTGCTCCGTGGTTATATCAACTCCAGCTATATCAAGGCCCACTGCAGCTGCTGCTTTTTCAGCCAGGCGTTTGTTTTCCGGACACACCTCATCTGTGACGTCAACGGCAGTGCCGCCGGTGCTTAAATTTCCATTGTCCCGTAAAACCACCCTTTCACCTTTTTTGGGGACAAACTCCAGGGAAAGGCTCTGGCGCTCTAAGACACTTAGGACTATAGGGTCAATTTTTATTTTGGTAAGAGGCTTTTCGTGATGTTCACCACGAAGAGGGTCTTGGTTTGCCATGTCTATTAGCTCTTTGATTGTGGACACTCCGTCTCCTATCACATGGGCTGGAATTCGCTCGGAGGCGCAGCAAAACTTCCCATTTACCACCAAGACCCTGTAGTGGCGCCCTTTTATTTGCTTTTCCACGATGATTTCTGAAGAATAGTTTTTAGCAAGACTAAAGGCATTGATGACATCTTCCTTGGTTTTTAAGTTTAGGCTTACCCCTTTTCCCTGGTTGCCGTTTTTAGGTTTTACAACTACAGGATATCCAATATCTTCTGCAGCCTTAACTGCTTCATCTTCGGTATGTACCACATGGCCATAGGGCACAGGGACTCCGGTCATTGACAAAAGTTCCTTGGTCAGCATCTTATCACAGGCTATGTCCACCGCCAGACAGCTGGTGTTTTGGCTAATGGTTGCCCCAATGCGCCTTTGATGTGCACCATAGCCAAAAATTAAAATGCTGCCATTTCCCAAGCGGGTCACCGGTATACCCATTTTTATTATTTCTTCCGCTATGGCTTTGGTGCTGGGGCCCAAGCTGCCGTCTATGGTCATTTGCCTAAGCTCTGAAATCCACTCATTAATATTTACTGAATTTTTATCAATAATTGACTCCAGGAGCTTTACCGCCATAAAAGCAGCTTTTAAAGCTGAAGTCTTTTCCTCATATCCGAAAATCACGTTGTAGACACTGCCCTTTAAACGCCTGGCCTTGCCGAAACTTACATCCTGACCTGCCATATTTAAAAGTTCAATGGCCACATGCTCCAGGACATGGGGAAAATAAGTGCCTTCTTCCAATCTAATCAAAAAACCTCCGGGTCTGTCAAAGCAGCACCTGTGCTCTGCAAGGCCCGGCAGATATGAAAGCAGGGCAGAGTTAAATCCCGGTATATCCCTGGTAGCTACGTTTTCCAGCTCCTTTACATCTATTTGCATTTTTACCACAGGTTTTGAGCTGTAGATATTTGGTCCTTCAATGGCCCTTATGTCAACGATTTCCATGAGATTCCTCCTGTATTTTAAATAAAAGTAACTGCTGTATCTAAGTAACTATGACGTCATCATGTAATACACGGAGCGTATTACATGATGACTAATATATTACCTGACGACAGATTCCTATACATTGTTTTCCTAAAAAAAGCAGTCTTTCTAAATATGGTCTCCATTTCCAAACGGTATATTCAGACTTTATGAAATAATTGGCCTGCGGCTGGTTAAGTCAAAGCTTGTCCCCGGTGAAAGCACGTGAATTTTTGCATTAAACAGAGCCAGGGGTTCTCCCGGCATGAGCTCTGATACATTGGTGTAATCTATGGCCCTTCCATCGATTACAGTAACGGTGCCAGAACCCTCCACAGTAAATACGGCTTTTGGATCCACCAGGATGGCCGTGTCCTCATCAATGCCCACCCCTATTACATGAGGATTTGAAGCCACCACAGTAAGGAGCCTGCCTATTCTGCCTCGCTGGGCAAAATGCTGGTCAACTACCACTTCTTCTAAAAGGCCAAGACCGGGAGCCATGTTGATTATATTGCCACCGGGGCTTTCATTGCCATCACCCTCCACAATCATGGTAGCGCTCATGGCCGATGCTCCTGCACTGGTGCCGCAAACGATGACACCTCTTTTGTAGGCCTCAAAGATGGCATGGTATAGTCTGCTGCCTCCTATTAAACTTGTAATCCGCAGCTGGTCACCGCCGGTAAAAAAGATGCCGGAAGATTTCTCAATTCGCTCTATTATATGGTCTTTTTGGGCATCCTGGCGGTTTTTTATATCAATGGCTTCTACATCCTTTACTCCCAAACGGGTAAAGATTTTTACGTAAGCTTCCCCAACCTTTTCCGGCTCTTTTGTAGCCACAGTCAAAATTGTAAGGCAGGCCTCCTGTCCCCCGGACAGGGTCACCACTTTTTGCAAAATTTCTCCCTCTTTGCTTTTATCTTCAGCACCTCCAATTAGGATCAAGTATCCTTTGGCCTTTTCTCCCAAGATATCACCTCACTTAAGAATTATTATCTCCATATCTTTGCAAAACAAAAATCCCGCAGCTGCGGGATTTAAAATTTTACATTCTGGGTATTACCAGTTGCTGGCCAGGCATTATTGAATCGGGATTTGGAATGTTGTTGGCGGCAACAATTGCCTCTACTGTCACATTGTATCTCTTTGCTATATTCCACAGGGTATCTCCCTTTTGAACAATGTAGATGGTCATTGATGGCTTGTCGTCTTTCTTTTCCTTCTTTTCTTTTTTCTCTTCTTTCTCCTCTTCTACTTCCTCTTCATATTCTTCTTCCACATGTACAACTACATCCAGCTCCACCATTTGAGTAACTTTGGCAAAGAGGCCTATAACTGCCCTTACGTCAAATCGCCTGGGTTCATTGGGTATTGCCGAGGAAGAGCAGTGCTCAACTATTACGTCAAAGTCCAGCATCATATCTTCTTCGGCACCGGGTATTTCAACAAAGGTGGTAAAGTCTATCTCGTGTTCCATAAAGTGCAGAGGCTGCTGTGGCTCCCCTTCCGGCACATCTGCCACGTAGAGAGTTTCCAGAGTAAGGACTCCTTCTACAATGACCTTGCCGTCAATTATTCTGGATTCGGTTACTCTGGCCTTGCAGCTTGTTTTGTAAATCTGCTCAATGTCGGGCTTTTCATCAGGGACAGTCAGGGTATCCTTTATTACAATTTCATTTTCATCTTCTCCGATGACCTGATCTAGTTTCAGGCGCTTTTTCTCCACATGGAGTTCTTTTGACGGGCTGTAAAGGTCTATGACTACCTGTATGATCTTTGTCTCAAAGACCTTGGCTCTTATCTTTAATATGGCTTCTACTGTTACAGTCCTCTCGTCTTTGCGCCGACCTTTGATATGCTCCACTTCTACCCGGACAAATCTTGCCATGCCTTCATCGGCGCCATGGATTTCCACAAATTGGGTAAAGGGTATCTCAGCTTCCATGAAGTGCACCGGCTGACGGGGTCGGCCATCAGGAGCAATGGCTACATAGAGGATTCCTACTTCCAGGACGCCTTCAATGATGACTTTGTTTTTAATAATCTTGGTAGTTACCTCTCGAACTTCTCCTTCTACTTTAATTATTTGCTCGATATCTGGCTTTTCTTCTGGCACACCTACATCGCTTTTCACTATATTCTGGGCTCTGGCTTCACCTACCACGTCTTCAATGCGCAGAGTCTTTTTCAGCACCTGCAAATCCTTGGGACCAGTAGCATCAATGACAATTTCGATTTCAACTCTCTTGGTCACTTTCACAAAGAACATGATAATTAGTCTTACTTTTATTTCCCTGGGCCGATTGGGGTCAAAGCTGTGCTGGATATGTTCAATTTTGGCTCTGACTCTGACATCCATGTCTTTTTTAACACCGGGAATTTTTGCAAAAAAGCTAAAGTCAATTTCTCCCTCTACAAAGTGAACTGGCTGTTGGGGCTGACCTTCCGGTACATCTGCCACGTACATGGCATTTACATCCACATTGCCTTCAATGATGACTTTTCCGATTTTAGCATCCAAGATCTTTGTCTCCAAGTTTTCGGTATCCAAAGTGGCATCTACAGATATTACCCGCTCTATATCAGGTTTTCCGTCTGGCAGCATAATCGTGCCTTCAACTACAGCTTGGGTCTTATCTTCACCAACTACCTGGTCTACCCTGACCCGTTCCTTTGTCAAATAAACCCCCATTTAAATCCTCCTTTCCCTATAATTCAAACACCTTACTCATATAATATATGTGAAGCTTGACAAATATGTTACACAAAAAATCTATTCTTACGATCCTGCCCCCTCGTTCTTAAGACTTACAAATTTTCTCTTGCTCTGTATTCACAGCAGGCTAATGCTGCTCTTCTTCTTTTTCCAAACTTTCTTCTTCAACAGCTTCTTGGGCTGTATCTGCAGCTGGCCTTTTTTCTTGTGGTTCTTCTTTTGCCAGGCTGTCCCCCTCAAAAGCGTTCTCCTGCTTTATTCCTTCTGCAGGCAAAACTTTAAACTCATCTTCGCCGCCGGATGTATCCTTTACTTTACCTGAACGTTCTTCAAAAAGATTTTTCAAAAATAAGTAAAACACTGCTGAGGCTATGGCTAAAAAAATAATAAATACAAGGACTTTCATTGGTCACCTTCCCTTCAGTTTCAAAGATATAAATGCTTAATATATTATATGAACGCTGGTGGAAAAGGTGAGAAATGAAAGTTTCAATTTTATAAATCGGGTAAAAATATGGTACCGTCTAGGTTTATCCACATTATCAACAAGTTATCCACAGTTATCCACAATAAATCCACATTATATGTGAATAATTTTATTAGGGTTTTGCGTGGGTAATATTTTCCAAAAATATCCATGGCAAAGCCGGCCTAACAACAAAAAAAGCATACAAAAAAAGCATACAAAAAAGCTTTCAAGAAATAATGTGCTCCCTTTGCGTAGTCCTGTATTTTTGTTATTTCAGGTTCTACTCAAAGGGGAGCAGTTTAGTCTTCTTGAAAGCTTTCCTTAAGTTTTTCTTATACTGTCTACCCTACTTTAATGTCTCGTTGGCCTATTTTGTCAAGCCCTGTTTCAAGTAGAATTACCCTGCCTTTAATTTATGCCGATAAATGTCTGGGTGTACATCTTGCCATAGGGACCACCTTCTACAATCCCTATGCCAATATGAGTAAAATTGGGATTTAATATGTTGGCACGGTGACCAGGGCTGTTCATAAGACCACTATGAGCCCGCTCCACAGTAGGAGCTCCTGCCAGGTTTTCACCGGCGTACCTGTAGGAAATGCCGTTGTTTTTCAGGGCATCAAAGGGAGTTCCATATGTAGGAGAAGTATGGCCAAAGTAATTGTTATCTATCATGTCCTGGCTCTTTTTACGGGAAAGGTCCACCAGGCGCATATCGATTTTTAGCGGCTTAAGGCCTGCCTTTTGTCTTTCTTGGTTTACCAATTCTAGCATCCTGCTTTCATCGGCGGTAAGCCCTTTTACTTCAGGTTGACTTGGTGTCTCTTTTGGTGGCTGACTAGGGGTAACTGGAGGGGTTGAGGGAGTTTCTGCTGGTTTAGGTTCTCTGGGCAGTGAGCCTTCTTTTGAAGTTAAAACCCATTTCCCATCTTTATAAGTGTAGACAAATCTAAAGGTCTTGGTGTAGTTTTTTGTAATAGAGTTTAAATCGATGGGAATTTGAATTGTTTCCGTTTGGCCATTGACGGTAAGTTTAATATTGTAGTAGCTTTGTGCACTTGCAATCCCCGGCAATGCCAAAAAAATCACTGTCAGAAGTAGGGCCAATATTCTCTTGTAATTGTGGTTCAATTTATATTGCCTCCTTCTTATAATTTTCCCACAGGTTCCTGGGTTAAAGATATTATATAATTTTTCTACAAAATTCGACAAACTGTATAAACTCTGATATAATCTCCAGACCCTTTGTCTCATGAAATAAATTACATGAAATGAAGATTTTGTTTGTTTTGTTTAAATAAAGGCTACTATGGTTAATTTAACCACAAAATCTCTTGTTTTTGGCATTTTGCTTAAAATTTGGATATAAAAAAGCTGTTGAGTAACTCAACAGCTTTAAACTTTTAATGTTTTACGGTATCTCTATTTGCAGGAGTTTCATTACATTTGTTATGGGATTTATCAAGGTGGCCTGGTCAGAGCCTGCAAATAAAAGGCCTACCGCCTTCATGTTTTCATCAACTACTATAGAACCGCTATCTCCGGGCTGGGCCATGGGGCCTGTGAGAATTTGATCATAAAAGGTGGCCTCTTCTCCAGGACCCAGCACCACATTTATGACCACATTCATGGCCTTTATCTCACTGGAAGTAAGGCCAGTTGTGCGACCGCTTTTTTGAACAGTCATGCCTATTCTGGGTTCTTGTATCCCTGTAATTCTGCCAAGGTCTACTATATCAGGGCTTACGTATTCTTCTTTCACCGGCCTTGCCACCGCTGCATCAACTAAGTTTCTGGAGGAGATTTTTTTAGTAAATTTTATCTCATAGTCAGGTTTTATTACCTTTAAAAGACCGTTGATGAACTTTTCTACACTTCTTGCTATTGGGCAAGTGCTTTCACTGGAATTTTTATAAATGGGCACAAACCTTTCTAAACGAGCAATAATATCATAAGATGTTCCCCCATCGTGGGCCCCCGGCTGCAGTATAGCGTCGCCAATGGCAGATTTGCCGTCATTTCCATCGGTGGCATTTGCCAAGACGTGGTTGTTTGAGAGAATGAGAGGTTTGCCGGTTTTCACATCTCTCACCAAGGCCCCAAAGGTGCCTGCAGTAATTTTATAGTGACCTATGCTCATGCCAGGCCTAGCCGGCCTTGCCTTCTCAATTCGAACATCCAGCAGCCTCACTTCCCCTACTTCTATTACATCAGTGGGGATATCATTTAAAACTTTTGGCACACAATTTCGACCAAGCAATTTTTCATTGGGAATCTTTTTTTTGACCAGGACAA
>JAMNZY010000201.1 GCA_023622055.1 Bacillota bacterium | reverse complement strand
CAGGTTCCTTTTAAGAAAAATGCTATTATCATGTTTTCCCTAATAGGCAATGTTGATTATATCAACTTTAATCTGACTGACGGCAAAAATGACTATATTGTGCAGTGCACTAGAAGTGAGGCAAATGCTGTTATAGGCAAGGATGTACGAGAGTTTTCCAGAGATAAACAAACATTTGCACAACTTTTAAGAGCTCTTGACATGATGGAAGAAGATTTGACTAAAGCAATGTGAAAACAGCACCATAAGCACGATAGGTGGGGTAGGTGCCCCAGTACAGACCAATATCAGTGCAAAATATGCACTGTTTTTTTTGTGCATAAAAATTTAAGGTAAATTTAAGGATGATTAAATTTGAACTTAAGCTGCCTTTTATATAATTAGCACAAGAAAGTAGTTGTTTAGGAGGCTAAAGATGGGTGATTTTATCATTGAAACAAAGACTTTGACAAAAAGCTTTGGGAAATTTACAGCGGTAAAAGATGTAAACCTTAGAGTTCCAAAGAGGACCATATATGGATTTTTAGGTCCCAACGGCGCTGGTAAATCCACTACAATCAGGATGCTTTTGGATTTAATAAAGCCGACTTGTGGAAAAGTATTTCTATTTGGCAAAGATATCAGTAAACACCGAATGGAAATATTGAGGAAGGTAGGGTCGCTGGTAGAATCGCCATCCTACTATGGAAATTTGACTGCCTATGAAAACCTTGAGATAACTAGAAGAATTCTCCAGGTGGACAGAAAAGAAATAGATAAAGCTTTGGAAATCGTCAATTTGTCAAAATGGAAAAACACTAAGGTTAAAGGTTTTTCCCTGGGAATGAAGCAGAGACTAGGGATCGCCCAAGCATTAATTGGTCCCCGAGAGCTTTTAATTTTAGATGAACCAACGAATGGCCTTGACCCTGCTGGAGTCAGAGAAATTAGAAATTTGATATTAAGTCTTCCCAAAATCATGGGAGTGACGGTATTTATAAGCAGCCACATTTTAAGTGAAGTAGAGCAAATTGCAGATTATGTAGGCATAATACGAAGTGGCAAATTGCTGTTTCAAGGGACATTAAATGAACTAAAGGCAAGGACCGGTACTGAAATTGTCATAAAGGCAAGGCCCCTTGAAAAAGCACAAGATTTTATCAGGCAAAAGGGACTCGAGGTGGAAAATAGGGAAGGAAAACTTTACGTGTCCAAAGGGAATATTAGTGCTGAAGAACTCAATAGGGCTTTAGTTTTAAACGGATTTGGAGTTTCTCATTTACGTGAGAGCAAAAAGAATCTAGAAGAAATCTTTCTTGAACTTACAGGGGGTGGAAGAGATGCGGGAATTTTATCAACTTCTAAGCTATGAATTTCTCAAGCAAAAAAGTAGCTTTATCCGCCCCTTGGCTTTTCTTTCGCCAGTTTTGGCAGGAGGTCTCACCTATTTACATTTGCTTTTTCGCTATGATTATCTTAAGGGATTGGAAGCTAATAGAGCTTTAAGTTCCTGGACTTTACTGACAATCCAACATCACTTTTTGTGGATGTTGCTTTTGCCGTTGACAGTTACAGTGCTAGCTTCCGTGATTTTCTATATTGAATACAGTTCAAATAACTGGAAAAATATTCTATCTCTTCCCGTTTCAAGAATTAAAGTATATCTTACAAAGTGGAGTGGGGTTTATATTTCAAGTATTTTTACCGTTTGCCTAAATTCTGTGCTTATGCTAATCATTGGCTATTTATTGGGATTTCCAGAACCTGTAGACTGGAAACTACTTTTACAGTATACGGCTTATCAATTGGTTGCAGCTTTTAGTTTAGTAAGCTTTCAAAGCTTTGTGAGTTCTGTGATTAAAAATCCCAATGTTTCCCTAGCCATAGGCTTTGTGGGAGTTTCCTCCTGCCTTTTCTTTGCCCAATCACAGAAGCTGGCAAGACTAATACCTTATGCTCACATGGTCTTAACTTTGCCTGATCCCACCATAGACAATGCAGGGCTGCTAAGGTATGGTATTGCTTTTGGTGTGATTTTTTTAGCAATAGGCGTATTTTCTTTTAAAAAGAAAGAGATATATTAGGGGTGTAATTATGAAGGATATCCTTGCAATAGAAATCTTAAAACTGAAAAACTCTAAAATACTTTGGATAACTATATTGGCACCTGCTTTCATTGTGGTACAAGGGGGAATTAATCTAATACGTTATTACGATTTGTTTACCGGAGCAGGGCAAAATGTATGGAATCAGCTTTACACTCAAAGTATGATATTTTACGTAAGCATTCTTTTTCCAATTATAATAAGTGTGATAATAACACTGATTGCAAGAATGGAGAACCTCAATAGCTGCTGGAAGTATTACTTAAGCTTGCCGGTACACAGGGGCAAAATTTATATAGTAAAGTTTATCATAGGGTGTGCCATAGTGTTTATAGATGTAGCCGCTTTTATTTTAAGTGTGATTGTGGTAGGCAAGCTAATAGGCATAAATGGTTCTGTTCCTTATTATACAATTTTATTAAAGCCCCTCATGGCATACTTTGCGTCATTGCCAATTATCTCCATAATTTATGTACTTAGCATCAGGTTTTCTCAAATGACCATCCCTTTGGGAGTGGGCATTGGTTTAACACTGCCTGCTATGATAGTGGCAAATACCAGGTATTGGATAATATACCCCTGGTCATATCCAATTCTGGCTGCTTTGGGAGGAGATTTTGACGTCTTTGATAAGGGAAGTGTGACATTTCTCATCAGCTTACTTCTGTTGCTGGCTGTGTTTTCTTTAGGGTATGCCGGTTTTGTAAAAAGGGATATTGAATAGGAAATAGAATATCTATAATAGAATTTTATGCTAGCATTAATTGTATATAAGAGGTGGCGTTGTTGTTAAGTTTAGACATGTCTAATATGAAGGACAAAAAAATTTTATTGGTAGATGATGAAATAGATATACTGAATTTGCTGGAAACAGTCCTTAAAAAAGAAGGCTTTAACAATATCTATAAAACCACTTCAGGCAATGAGGCTATTAAAATGTGTGAAAAAATGGAACCTGATCTAATAGTTTTAGATATTATGCTGCCAGATATTGACGGCTTTGAAGTATGCAGGCGTTTAAGGGAGTTTTCTCTAGCCCCCATAATTTTCTTATCTGCCAAAGATGATGATGTGGACAAATTGCTGGGCTTGGGCATAGGAGGCGATGATTACATAACAAAGCCTTTTAGCCCAAAAGAAGTAGCTTTTCGGATTAAAGCTCACTTTAGAAGATGTGAATATTACAATTTAAAGAGCAAACCCCAGGGAAAAAAGGTAATACCCTTTGGGGATATAGAGATTGATGAAGAGAAAGGTGAGGTTAGAAAGAAGGGTAAAATAGTAACTTTGACCTTTAAAGAATACAAGCTCCTTTTATACTTGGCCCAAAACTCAAATAAGATACTGAGCAAAACCCAGATTTTAGATAAGGTTTGGGGCAGCGACTTTGAAGGTTATGAAAATACATTGATGGTCCATATAAGCCATCTTCGCCAAAAGCTGGAAGAGGATCCGGCAAATCCAAAACATATTATTACAGTTAAGGGTTTAGGTTATAAATTGGTGACAGAGGAAAGCTAAGATGAAGTGGAAAATCTTTTTAAGGTTTATATCAATTATCATTCTTACAGTTATCATATCGTTAATATTAAACATCTTCATTTCCTACAGATTGTTTGTGCTGGATGAAAACTTTGATAGTAAATGGAACCAGGTGCGGGAATTTACTTTAACATTTAAAGGATATATAGAGAAAACAGATGGTGAAGTTAAGGTCACTGAAGATGGAATAGAGAAGCTCAAAGCCTACAATGCATGGATACAGATTTTAGATGAAGAGGGTTATGAAGTATACCAATGGAATAAGCCAAAAGCAGCTTTGACCCATTATACTCCCAGTGAAATGGTATTTTACAACATATATACAGGGGCAATAGACGATTACACCACCTTTGCCGGCACGGCAGAAATAGACGGCTACAAATGGAGCTATATTATAGGATTTCCCATGGAAGAAGTGGCAAAATACAGTATCTATTATTCGCCAAGAAGGCTAAAGATGAACATTCTTAAAGCATTCGTTTATCTGATTGTCACTCCCACTTTAGTTCTGTTGATAATGGGGTACATTTTCGGAAGAAGTCTCACAAAGCCAGTGGCAGACATAATCGGTGGTATACAACAGCTGTCCAAGGGAAATTACCATGAAAGCTTTGTAGAAAAGGGCATATACAGAGATGTCTTTGCAAATCTCAACAACTTGGCAAATCAATTAAAGCTTTCCGAACATGAAAGACAAAAAACGGAGAAAATGAGGGAGGAATGGATTAACAATCTTTCTCATGATTTAAAAACACCCTTGTCTTCAATTAAGGGCTACAGCGAATTGATGGCTTATGAAGATTATTCCTTAACTGATAGTGAAATAAAAGAGTACTCCCGCATAATAAAAGACAAGGCCGATTATATGGAAGAGCTGTTAGAAGATTTAAAGCTGACTCAAGTTTTAAAAGCAGGCCTATTCCCTATAAATCCCGAAGACCAGGATATTGTTGAACTTTTAAGAGATATTACAATCGATGTCCTCAACAATCCCAGATACGAAAAAAGAAAAGTCTCATTTAAAATTGGAAAAGAGCCCATAATTTTCTCCTTTGACAAGACCCTTATGCAGAGAGCCTTTACAAATCTCTTGTACAATTCTATAGTTCACAACGATGAGGATACGGAAATAGTCATTAACATAGATGAAAGTGACAAAATCTATATTGAAATTGAAGATAACGGAAAGGGGATACCCAAGGAAGATTTAGATAAACTTTTTGATAGATATTATAGGGGCACAGATACAGGGGAAAGTCATAAAGGTTCAGGCTTAGGCCTTAGCATCGCCAAGCAGATAATAGAGCTTCACGGCGGGACAATAGAAGTTGAAAGCACCCAAGGAGTAGGGACCAAATTTATTGTGACCTTTTAGCAGACCACGTGCTTTGGGAAGCTAATCATTATTTGAGACTATTGAAAATGCTACCCTATAAGGAAAGTTAATTTTTAGTCAGAGAGTACAGTGGTATAAAAAGCTGTGCTCTCTTGCTTTATTTTGTTTTAAAATCTTGGTATAGTATAATCAAATGGCATTAAAAGTAAAATAAGATAAAAGCATACATTAAAATTTATCGAAAGGGTGGGATACTTGAGCAATTTACCTTTGAGAGAAGAAATAGATGATAAATATAAATGGAAGCTGGAAGACATATACGAAAATGAAGACCTTTGGGAAAAAGATTTTAGTGAGGTAAAAAGCAAGTTAGATTTATTTGATGAATACCGGGGCAATATAAATACGGCGGAAAAGCTTCTAGATGTATTAAGGCTTAAAGATGAAGTGACCATGAAGGTGGATAGGCTTTTTACATATGCCAGAATGCGCAGAGATGAAGATAATTCCCGGGCCAAGTACCAGGCGTTATCTGATAGGGCCATGAGCCTTGTGGTAGAGCTGTCAAGCAAGACTTCTTTCATTGAACCAGAAATCCTTGCCCTTCCCAAAGAAAAATTGCAGACATTTATGGAAGAAAACGAAGAACTGAAACTATATGAACATTATCTTGAGAACCTACTGCGCATGAAACCCCATATTCTCGATGCTGAAAAAGAAAAAATGCTGGCAGAAGTCAGTGAAATAGCCCAGGCTCCCGGGGATATTTTTAAAATGCTGGACAATGCGGATATACGATTTCCCAAGATTAAGGATGAAGAAGGAAATGAAGTGGAACTTACCAAAGGGCGCTATATAAAATTTATGGAAAGCGAGAATCGTGAAGTAAGGAAAGCGGCCTTTGAAGCTCTGCACAGCACTTACAAATCCATGATAAACACTTTAAGCGCAACCACAGCGGCAAATGTAAAGGCAAATGTTTTTATAAAAAATCAAAGGAAATTTAAATCATCCCTGGAAGCATCCCTTTTTGCCGACAATGTCCCTGTGGAAGTTTACGATAATCTAATAAACACTGTCCATCAGCGAATGGACTTGATGCACAGATATGTAAGTATCAGAAAAAAAGCTTTGGGTCTTGACCAGCTCCACATGTATGACATTTATGTGCCCCTTGTCAAAGGCTATGACAAAAATGTGACCTATGATGAGGCCAAAGAAATGGTTATAGAAGGCCTTGCCCCTATGGGAGAAGAGTATATCAGCATATTAAAGGAAGGATTTAATTCCGGCTGGATTGATGTATATGAAAACAGAGGGAAGACCGGAGGTGCATATTCCTGGGGGACATATGGCACCCACCCCTATGTTTTGCTCAACTTCCAAGGCAAGCTAAATGATGTATTTACAATAGCCCACGAGATGGGGCATGCCATACACACCTATTATTCTTTTAAAAATCAGCCGTATATTTATTCAAATTATACCATCTTCGTGGCAGAAGTGGCCTCAACATGTAATGAAGCCATACTAATAAACTATTTGCTGGAAAAAGCAACTACAAAAGAAGAAAAGATGTATTTGCTGAATCACTTTATGGAGCAGTTTAAAGGCACTGTATATCGCCAGACCATGTTTGCAGAATTTGAAAAAATAATACACGAAAAGGCAGAAGCAGGTGAACCTTTAAACGCCCAGGTGCTTCAAGAAATTTATCACAAGCTAAATGAAACCTATTTCGGCCCTGATATTTGCATTGATTCCCTCATAGATTATGAATGGGCAAGGATACCCCACTTTTACAGCAGTTTCTATGTATACAAATACGCCACAGGATTTTCAGCAGCCATAGCCATTTCAAAAAATATACTGGAAAATGGAATGCCTGCTGTAAATGCATACAAGGAATTTTTATCAAGTGGAAGTTCTGATTATTCTCTAGAGCTTTTGAAAAAAGTAGGTGTGGATTTAACAAATCCTAAGCCCATACAGGAAGCCCTAGATGTGTTTGAAAACTTATTGGATGAATTTGAAGAGTTGATGTAAAAAATGTGTTTTTTAAAAAGCCATTCATCACGGCCTGAGGCTTGTGATGAATGGCTAATTTAAGCTTCTTCGGGCAAAATTAACCAATGCGCCCATTGCAAGTATGTAACCATAATAGCCAAAGCCACAAATCTGACCTATACATGCTCCAGCGGTAACGGATTTTTTTCTGAAGTCTTCCCGGGCATGTATATTGCTAAAGTGGACTTCCACTGTCGGAACTTCAACAGCTTTTAAGGCGTCATATATGGCGATGCTGTAATGGGTATACGCTCCGGGATTTATGATTATCCCGTCATATTTACCCATTGCATTATGTATATAATTGATAATTTCACCTTCAATGTTGCTCTGTACAATATCCAGAAAGATTCCCACTTCTTTTGCTTTTACATAAAGCAAATCGCATATTTTATTATAATCCATATCTCCGTAAATATGAGTTTCTCTGGAGCCTATTAAATTGATATTTGGGCCGTTAATTATTAGTATTTTCATATCAATTCTTCATCCTCCAGCACCTTTATAATATTTTTCGCCGTATCCAAAATTCCTTTACGGCTTTGAATTTCAAAATCTGAGTATTTTTTGTAAAGTTCATATCTTTCCTGAAAGAGCTGGTATATCTTGCCTATGTTCTTCGCCAGGAGAGGCCTATTTGAAATGTCAATATCCTTTACTATGTGGTCAATAGGCCGGTTTATAAAAAACACAACGCTCTTTTGTTTTAAATTTGCCATGTTTTGGCTGCATAGAATTACTCCACCGCCCGTTGCTATAACTGTATTTGTTTTTTGGCTCAATTTCTCTATGGCGGTTCTTTCAAGGGTGCGAAAATAGCTTTCTCCATTTTCGAAGATCTCTGTTATGGTCTTACCTACACTTTTTTCAATATATTCATCTACATCGCAAAAATCCATGCTGAGACTTTCTGCCAAAATTTTGCCCACAGAGGTCTTACCGGAACCCGGCATTCCAATCAGCACAATGTTAATGTCTCTCTGCCTCAAGGTCCCATCTCCTTATCTACTTCAAAATATACCTGGTCTATGGTATCTCTATCAAATGTGGTTTTGTTCCATAATTCCTGAGCCTTAGCTGCCTGGCAAACCAGCATATATAGGCCGTTTACTACCTCAACACCCATTGCCAGAGCGTTTTTTATTAAAAGGGTTTGCCTTGGATTATATATGAGATCAAATACCACTTTAAATTGCTTTAGATGGGCAGCCTCTACAGGGCTTGAGTCGGTGTTTGGATACATGCCAACAGGAGTGCAATTTATCAAGATATCTCCGCGGATGCCGTGGAGCTCTTGGTATGAGATTATGCGGAAGTCTCTGTAACCCACCTTGGCTTTTTGATAGTTTCTGCTCACGAAAATCAGTTCTCCTATACCGTGATCGAGAAGATAATGGGCAGCTGCTCTGGAAGAACCTCCTGTCCCCAGAACTACAGCAGTTTTGCCCTTTAACTGGATGTTGTGATTTTTTAATGACTCTCCGAATCCATAATAATCCGTGTTGCTGCCTATTGCTTTGTTTTCCAAGATAGTTATGGTATTGACAGCCCCAATTTTTTTCGCTTCCGGTGACAGCTCATCAAGGTATTTCATTATATCCAACTTGTAGGGTATAGTAACATTTACGCCTTTTATTCCAAGGGCTTTTAGCCCCTTTACCACATCTTTCAAAGACTCTCTTTTTACTTCAAATAGGTTATACTTTCCCGAAAATCCGGTTTTGTTAAATAATTTTTCGTGAATAACAGGCGATAGACTGTGACCTAATTTTTCACCTATGAGACCGTATATATTAAGCATGGTTACACCTCTTCAGTTTTAATGCCATATTTATTAAATTCTCTGATTTGTACCTGCTTGCTAAGGTGCATAATCGATTTCAAGAACTCTATCAGTTCTTCTTCAAAATCCTTGTTTTTTAATTTCATAAGGCTGCTTTGTATGACTTCTGTTTCTCTTTTTTCATTGAGTATAGGCAAGTTGTTTTTTATCTTGTATGAAGCGATTTTCAAAGCTAGCTCCATTCGATTTTCAAACAACTCTACAAGGCTCTTGTCAATTTTATCTATCTCCATTCTTAAACTCTTTAGACAATCCATACTCGCCCTCCCTTTCCAGTAATAAATCCAGAACAACTACTGCCGATGCAGCTTCAACGGCAGGAATGGCCCTTGGTACAATACATGGATCGTGTCTGCCCTTTACTGTGATTGTTGTATCTTGTTTCTTTTGTAAATCAACGGTTTTCTGACTTATGCCTATGGATGGTGTAGGTTTTATTGCAACTCTAAACACCAGGGGCATTCCGGTGGTGATTCCTCCAAGGATGCCGCCATTGTGATTTGTGGAAGTTACGATTTTATTACCTTCTAAAATAAACTCATCGTTGGCCTGAGAGCCCCTGAGTTTTGTAATATTAAAACCTGCTCCAAACTCCACACCTTTAACTGCCGGTATGGAAAACAGGGCATGGGCAAGGCGGCTCTCCACACCGTCAAAAATGGGAAAGCCCAGGCCAGGTTGTAAATTAGTAATTATTGTTTCAATGATGCCACCAACGGAATCCTTTTCTTTTTTTGCGGCAAGAATTTGTTCTTTCATTTTCTGGCCTGCAGACTCATCCAGCACCGGAAAATCCGATTTTCTAAGTCTGCTTACAGTTGCCTCATCAATATCTATGCTGTCAAAGCTTTCATCACATACGTCCTGAATGCTCTTTATGTGACTTGCTATTGTGATGTTGCGATGCTTTAAAACATGTTTTGCCACAGCCCCTGCAAAAACCAGGGGGGCTGTCAGTCTGCCGGAGAAATGTCCACCGCCTCGGTAGTCATTAAAGTTGTTGTATTTGATAAAACCTGTGTAGTCGGCATGGCCGGGCCTCGGCAGGTTTTTGAGTTGGTTATAATCCTGTGATCGACAATCCTGGTTGAAGATAATTGCACAGAGAGGAGTGCCGGTAGTCTTGCCCTGGAAATATCCGCTCAATATTTCGAAATTGTCCTCTTCATTTCGTGAAGTGGAAAGTATGCTTTTTCCAGGCCGCCTTCTTGCCATTTCTTCTTTTATAAAATCCATATCAATTTCAATACCTGGTGGTAAACCGTCCAAAACTACTCCTATCGCCTTACCGTGGGATTCTCCAAAAATGGAGACCTTTAACTTATTTCCTAAGCTGGAACTCATCTATTCTACCTCCCAGCTTTCTAAAATCATTCCAAAAATCAGGATATGATTTATTTACGCAGTTGCTGTTTTTTATTGTCACGGGGTTTTTACATCGCAAGGCTGCCACAGCAAGGGCCATGGCTATTCTATGGTCATTCCAGCTGTCTACGATGCCCCCCTCTAACATGTCTAGGCCATGAATTTCAAGACCCTCAGGAAGTTCCACAATCTTTGCGCCAAGTTTAGCAAGTTCTGTAGAAATGGCTTTTAGCCGATCCGATTCCTTGATTTTTAATCTGCCTGCGTTGATTATTTTTGTGTTACCCTTGCTTAAAGCCCCAAGGACTGCTAAAGGTGGTACAAGGTCCGGGCATTGGGAAGCATCTATGGTGATTCCAAAAGTCTGTGATGACTTAGCATTTACGAAATTGTCTTCTACAACTAAAGTAGCCCCCATTTGCAGTAAAATATCAACAATGCTTTTATCGCCTTGGAGGGAATTTGGGTCTAAATCACTGCAGGTAATATCTCCATTTAAGATGCCGGCTACCAACCAAAAGGCACATTGAGAATAATCCCCTTCCACGCGACAATTGGCAGGTTTATATCTTTGATTTCCTTTTACTCTAAAGTATTCATAGTTGTGATTGACTACTTGTATTGAAAACTTCTTTAAGGCATTGATGGTAAGATCTATGTATCCCCTTGATTCCATACGGGTGGTTATCATTATTTCAGAATCTCTGTCAAGGAGGGGAAGTGCAAACAAAAGTCCGGAAATAAATTGAGAACTCACATCACCCTTAACGTAAAATCTGCCAGGCTTCAATTTACCTGTAAGAGTTATGGGTAGCCCCCCGGTATTTGGATAAAAATTTATTCCCTGTTTTTCAAATATCTTGCAATATACATCTAGAGGTCTTTGAGAAAGGCGGCCTCTTCCGGTAAATGTAATTTCCTTTCCTGCAAGCAATGCTACTGGTATTAAAAACCTCAGGGTGGAACCTGATTCCATACAGTCTATTGTGTCTTGTATAATTTCCGGAAACCCATTGCCTTCTACCACTACATCGTAGGTTCCATTACTTGAATTGCCTTTGAAACATCTTACTTTTGCGCCAAGGGCTTTGATGCCATTTAAAGTAGCAATGATATCATCAGAAAAATCAACATTTCTGATGGTGCTTTCACCCTCAGCAAGGCATGCACATATGAGCATGCGATGGCTTAAACTCTTAGATGGCGGAACAGATATTTGACCTTTTAACTTAGTTGGAGTTATCTTTACACTTTTCATGAAAACACCTCTTATATTTTGCACTACAGGAAAAATATTGGAATTTCGTCTTTTTTGATATTTTTTATAAAGGCCTTGCCAATTGAACTCAACAATACAATATCAATGCTCTCGCCTTTATTTTTTTTATCCAGGGCAATGGCTTCAATTATCTTGGCAGCATTGCTTGATGGCATTTCATAAGGAAGGCTGAATTTTTGCAGTGATTCTTTTAACTTATGGCTGGTCCCGGCCTTGGTTAAACCCAGCTGTTCACTGTTTTTGGTTATTTGATACATTCCTATTGCCACTGCTTCACCATGGGCGTATCGGGAATAGTGAAAATACTTTTCTATGGCGTGACCCAGCGTGTGACCGAAATTCAGCACCATTCTGCATCCGTGATCATTTGCGTCTTTTTCAACGATATGCTTTTTGATATTTAAACACTTGAAGATGATCTTCTCTATATTGTCGAGGAGCTGATTTTCATTTAAGCTCATAAGCTCCTGAAACAACTGACTATCTTTCAGACAGCTGTACTTTATTACTTCAGCCATGCCACTGCTAAATTCTCTAGCATCAAGGGTATCTAAGAAGTCTGGATCAATGAACACAGCTTCAGGATGGTAAAAACTGCCGATTAGATTTTTGCCATGAGGCAGGTCAACGGCTACCTTGCCGCCTATGCTGCTGTCAACTTGAGCGATTAGGGAAGTGGGAACTTGAACGTAAGGCACACCTCTTAAAAAGGTTGCCGCTGCATACCCTCCCAAATCGCCAACCACACCGCCACCTAAAGTTAAAATTATATCCTTTCGAGAGACTTTAAAGTTAACTAATTGGCTATATACTTCACAAAGTGTTGTTAGGGATTTGCTTTTTTCTCCTGGCTCTATTTCAATCAAATATGTGTCAAATCCTTCGGAATCAAGGATTTTTAAAACTTTTTCTCCGTAAATGGAATTTACCTTTTGGTCAGTGATTATTACTATTTTTTCTGCCTGAGAAATGTTTTTTAATAACTTTCCCAATTCCTTAATAATGCCTCGTTTAATATAGACTTGATAAACCTTATCCTTTAAATTTACCTGTAGAATTTTCACTTTTGTTCAAGTTCCTCCCTTAATCTGCACCCTTTGGTAAGAAGTTCTTTTAAAAGATTGACATCATTGTTGAGAACTGCTGTTTTGAACTTCTGTAAATTTGATTGGAATATATCAAGATGTTTGACGATATTGTAGCTGTTATTAAGCAGCAACTCTGACCACAAATCGCTGTTTATCTTAGCTACTCTTGTGACATCTCTAAAGCTGTTACCAGTGCAGATATATTTTTTTTGGATTGTGGGGTTTAATACCAGAGATAAAGCTATGATATGGGGCAGGTGACTGGTAAAGGCCACCATATAATCATGTTCTTCAGGAGTCATCTCAACTATGTTTGCAAAGCCCATTTTCAAAATCATATTTTTTAACACAGAAATATTTGCCTTTTTGTTTTTTGAAGAAGGTGTTATTATATAGTGGGCCCCTTGGAAAATTTTTTCGGAGGCAAATTTTATTCCCTTATATTCATTTCCCGCCATGGGGTGGCCCCCTATGAAATCAATGTCATCCCTTAAAATAGCGGATATTTCTCTGATAACGGAGGCTTTAAGCCCTGCCACATCTGTGACAATAGTCCCAGGTTTAAAGCTTGTCATGTTTTCTTTAATGAACTTCACTGCTGTTTTTGGATATAGGCAGATAAAGACCAAATCCGATTTTTCCAGTGGCTTGGCAGGGTCTATAAAGCCTTCATTGATAATCCTCTTGGTCTTTGCTAAGTGCAGCACATCTGTGTCAATATCGACACCCCAAAGGTTTTTGGGTTTTATTTTTTTCTTGATGGCCATTGCTATGGAGCCGCCGATTAGGCCAAGGCCTACTACCGTTATATTAAAGTCTGAGCAATCCATTTGGCAGCCTCCTATATTTTGCGATTTTGTATTCGAGCTATTTCTTTAATACTCTTCATCAAGCGCCTGAAGTTTTCAGGTGTAATAGATTGATTTCCATCACACAGGGCATTCTTTGGGTCATTGTGGACTTCTATCATTAAGCCATCTGCTCCTGCTGCTATGGCAGCCATGGCCAGGGGTTCCACCATCCACCAGATTCCAGAAGCATGACTTGGATCAACTATAACAGGAAGGTGGCTTAACTTTTTTATAACTGGTACGGCACCGATGTCGAGGGTGTTTCTGGTATAGGTGTCAAAAGTCCTAATGCCCCTTTCGCACAGTATTACATTTTCGTTTCCGCCAGCCAAAATATATTCAGCGGCAGTTAAGAACTCCTCAATTGTAGCTGCAAGCCCCCTCTTTAACAGCACTGGTTTTTTGGTTTGACCTACTGCTTTTAGCAGATCAAAATTTTGCATATTTCTTGCACCTATTTGGATAATGTCAACATCTCGTTCATACATTTCAAGTTTATCTGCCGACATCAACTCGACAACTATAGGCAGTTTGGTTATTTCTTTTGCATACTTTAAATACTCAAGCCCTTCTTCTTTTAAACCTTGGAAGCTATATGGTGAAGTCCTGGGTTTAAAGGCACCTCCTCTTAGAAAATCTGCACCTGCTTTTTTCACTTCAACGGCTATGTCAGTTATTTGGGACTTACTTTCTACGGAACATGGACCTGCAATGATGGCTAGTTTCTCTCCCCCGATAGAAACACCGTTTACATGTATAACCGAGCTTTCAGGATGCAAGAGCCGACTTGCCCTTTTGTACGGTTCCTGGACATGTATGACCTTTTCAACACCTTTAATTGTCTTAAAGCTTTCAGCATCTACATTGCTTGTGTCTCCTATCATGCCGATAATGTGATAATTTAGGCCTTTAGCCTCACAAACTTCAAGACCTAACTCCAGGATTTTGTCTTTCACAGCATCTACATCCTGTGGCACAACATCTGCCCGCATAACAATTATCATTTTCAACACCTCCAGTTTTATAAATTTTATAGATAATATAAAAAAGGGAACCTCAACCAGTGAGATTCCCTTTTATATACTCTAATACTTATGCTTTACTACAGATAAAAAAATCCTACAAAAATCTTTTATCTATAAATTTGTTACAAACCTCACTGGAAGGAGGAGCTATTTTATTGCAGAACAAATAACCGCTAAAATAAAAGTAAAAATAGTAGCGGCTAAAGTTAAAGTATTGTTCTGCAAAATTCCTTCCTGTGAGATTTTTCATGCTTGCACTAGACCTCCAGACAAGGTATGTTTTAAGTATTTCTAACATTATAGTTAATTGAATATTTTATGTCAAGGCTATATTGTATATTTATTTTTATTATTTTGATGCCTCAAATTCAAATATGGGATATGATCCCAGAATTTTAAACATATTTGCAGAAAGCTCCAGTTCTTTTAGGGCGCTTTTTAAAGGCTCCTGGACTCTGTGCCCTTCAACTTCTAATAGAAAAACATATTCGCCAAGGACTCTTTTGGAAGGCCTTGATTCAATCTTAGTTAAATTAAGGCCCTTTTCGGCGAATATTTTTAAAGAGCGATAAAGACTGCCAGGTTTATTTTCAGTGGAAAAAATTAAAGTAGTTTTGTCGCGGCCTGTTTCTGCCTCATCTTCTGTAGAAAGTATATAAAAACGAGTCATATTATTTTCAGAGTCTTGTATCCTTTCAGCGGCAATTTTCAAGTGGTATATTTTTGAAAGGGCCCTGCTTCCGATTGCAGCAATATTACTTTCACCTTCAGAGACCAGCTTGGCAGCTTCTGCAGTACTAGAAACCTCTTTTAATCGGGCATGGGGCATTTTCTCTTTTAAAAATCTTCGGCATTGATAAAGGGCTTGGGGATGGGATAATACCTCTTTTATTTTTTCCAAAGGGACGATCTCTTTCAGCAATAAGTGCTGTGTAATCGGCAAAACAACCTCTCCTTTAATCATGGCATCTACCCCGTGGATAAACGAATCTACGGTAATATTTACGGAGCCCTCCAAAGAATTTTCTACAGGTACTACTGCAGCATCAATATTTTTCCCCACAGCGTTCATCAAGTTGTCAATTGAAAAAAAGGGCACTTTTTTATATTGTTCAGGGGAAAAACTATACTTTTTTATCCATACATCCAGGGCTTCTTCAGTAAAAGTACCCTTTGGTCCCAAAAATCCAATAATTATTTTTAATACCTCCATTCAAAAAAAATATTATTCATTATTTTATTATAGGTCTGTGAAAATTGCATCCCTATTTTTGCGAGCTAAAAGGACAATCTTTACGGCTTGTGAAGCGTATACAATACTTAGTTAGAAAAAAATGCATATTTTATCAGTTTTGCAGTCATATTATAAATGACAGTAAGAACTTATAAAATATTTGAAGATGGAGGATGTACATGGTAACAAGAGGTAGCAAGACATATGAAAATTTAATGAGGGCCTTTGCAGGCGAAAGTCAGGCAAGAAACCGATACAATATTTCTTCATCCATTGCGCGAAAAGAAGGCTTTTACGTTGTGGCAACAGTATTTGATTATACTGCAGACCAAGAAAGGGCTCATGCCAAAGTTTTCTACCAGCTGTTGAAAGATTTTGCAGGGGACAATATAAGCATTTCTGGAGCTTATCCTGTTGATTTATATGATAGCACCGCCCAGGCTCTAAGGTCAGCAGAGCACAATGAATTGGAGGAATGGGAA
>JAMNZY010000232.1 GCA_023622055.1 Bacillota bacterium | reverse complement strand
CTTTGTGTGAAGCTGCAGAGAGGGCAGTGGACTTTATATTTTCAAAACTAATAAACAAAGAAGGGCGGCATCTAAAGCAAGGCGGTCAGCAAAGTGAAGAATTAGAAAAAATTATTCCCTTTATAAAAGAAATGAAATCAATAGATAACAAAGCTACTTTGTACATTTGTCAAGATTATGCCTGCAAATCACCTACCACTAGTATGAAAGACTTAGAGGAAATTCTTAAGCAGCCCGTGTAAAGGGCAGCTTGTTGTAAAACTTAGAGAATTCAATGTCTTCTATATGGAATAAGAGTTCTATTAGGCGAAATGCCTAAGAACGACAGATAAAAAGAACCCTTAAAATGGGGTTCTTTTTTTAATACCACAAAAGCACACCGGCAAATGCCGCTCCCACTTTATTTACCTTGTGTTCTGCTGATTTTACTTTAATTTCTGCCAAGGTCTTTTGTCTCATTTGAAAAGCTTCCATGACCATCTTTTTTACTCTTTCCTCGGCTGCATTTTTTGAAAATCTGCCGGATACCTCCATGATCACACCAAAACTATTGTCATCGGGAATTCCAACACCTACAGCTGCTGAAATAACAGTTCCCGGTTCATCACAATCAATGGCTCCATAAGCCGTTGGAACTAGGTTCCCCGGTGGAATAAAGAGATTCTCATCATAGACTGCACCAGGGGGCAAGATACTGCTGACTCGCACCAGATTTAAATTTCCCGCTCCTGCTTCCAGAAGGGCTCCGTCAAAGGCATTAAGTAGTGTGGAACCTTCGGAACTTCCAGCTACCAGCTTAAATTTAGTAGGCATCGGCAACATACTATGACCCCTTTTCATATAATGTCTCATTCATTATATGAAAAGAATACCATGTATGTGAAATATTTTCAATTAGCTGTATTCAGGATTTTTTACAGGGGAATCGCCGGAAAAATAGCGAACGATCCCTTTTTTAATGCTTTCGGCTATCATATTTTGAAAAGTTGGGTCTTGGAGCCTTTCCCGGTCTTTTGGATTTGATAAAAAACCTATTTCAATCAAAACTGAGGGCATGGGGCTTTCCCTTAAAATAAATAAATCTTGGGGCAGGGCTTCCCTTATATTTTCTGCATCAATCTTTTTCAATTCTTCCTGAATAAGCAAAGCCAGCAATTTACTTTCAGGTTTTAGGGGGTTATAAAAACACTGGGCTCCAAAATATTGGGGGTCGGGAAATTTATTAGCGTGAATGCTAACAAACATATCGGCCTTGGACTTGGCAGCCAAGTCAATTCTCCTTTGAAGTTCCTTGCGATTGGTGTCCAGTTCGACAGTGTCTTTATCCCGAGTCAGAACTACTTTGATACTCTCATTCTCCAGCAATTCCTTAAGCTTTAAAGCCACTTGAAGATTTATGGGACTTTCGGCGACACCAGTTTCTTCGTGGACAGCTCCTTTGTCTACAGAGCCGTGGCCAGGATCTATTACCACTGTCTTACCTTGACTTAAATATTTTAATACAGGTATTGAGCGGGTGATAAAAATATTGTAGCTAAGTCCCATGAGAATGATAACAAAGACCACTGCAGCTATTTTAAATTTTTGTTTTTCAAACAAAATATACCACCACCTCAATTTATTTTTTTGAGGACAACAATAGGTGTCTGCTGATCATCATTTCCTAAAGGATTATCTTTTAGAATTTCTATTATTTCCTCCTCTGAAACCACACCGGAAATAGCTAATATATCCACACATCTAATGTCATTTATATCTGCTATGACTGCAGTTACGCCAGTCCTTTTGTATATTTCATCGGTGATTTTTTTGGGATTTTCAGGCCACAGGACAATGTATCTGTCAAAAGGGGGCAGGGTCCCTGCTATGTCATCTATTTTTGCCAGTTCTTTTCCAGCTACTCGGTAAAAGTCACCGGAGCGACCGAGCGCCTTTCCGAAACCTGCCGCTACGACGCCCAGTAATATCCTAAATAGACCTACTTCATTTATAGCCAGCTGCATTGCTTGAGGTGTTGCAAGACTGCCGTCCTTGTTAGGGAATTTGGATAAAAAGCGGGCAAATAAGCCGTACTTTACTGAACTGGAGAGAAAAGCTCGTCCTTGAGAAATTGCCACAGGGCTTTCGGCAATAACTATTACATCTCCAGGTTTGGCTATAGGAGAGGTGTAGCGAAGTACCACTTCCACAATATCATCTTTCTCTGTAATCAAATGTGTCCTTATGGGTACAGGAGCCCACTTGGAATGATTTTGGCCCATTGCAAAAACCCCCTGCTTTTAAATCTTTATTGTAAGTACCTGAATTTTAGAATCAGTCATTCGCAGGTACCCATAAAAAAAGTTTGAATAAGATGATATTAGCTTTTTGAAAGGAGAAATCCCATGAATCCAGGCATTACAAATGTTTACATTACAACATCCCATCGGTTTTCCCGTCTTGTAGTAGACTCCACAAAACCCTTAAACTTTTCCGTAATCAAAAATACACCAAAAAACTATGAAATCATCTTAGATGGGCCTCTCATTATGGCACCTGATACAATAAAGGTCTTCGATGGATTGGTAAATACAATAGAGGTGACGGAAAAACACCAAAAGTCTGTTATCGCGGTTTATCTTAAAAAACCCTGTACTTTTCAGGTGAAATTAGAGGGACAAGTTCCCGCAAGATTAATTGTTTTATTTGACAGGTCTTTTATAAAAAATCTTCTCAACAACAGGGTCTTTCTCATTGATCCAGGTCATGGGGGAAAGGATTTGGGCTATAAGGGATATATAAACTTGTTAGAAAAAAACGTTGTAATGGATATAGCAAATTACTTAAAACAGGAATTGATTCTTTACGGAGCCCAAGCGGTAATGACAAGAGAAAAAGACATAGTTTTATCCTTAAATGAGCGGATAAACACTGCTATATTACTTGAAGCGGAAATGGTAATAAGCCTACATGTCAATTGGGACAAAAACATAGGAGTAAGAGGTGCCAAGGGCACATATTTTGGAGAACCGGGGAAAATCCTTTGTGAGGCAATTCTTGAGGAAATGAAGAAAAAATCAAAGCTGCAAAATCTAGGGGTAGATGAAGCAACAAAATTGTGGAAAATACCGGAAAGCCATTATTTAAAGAAAATACCCTATGCCTGTATCAAGGTATGCACTATTTCAAACCCTATAGAGGAAGGATGGTTGCGAAGTCCCGTTTTTAAAAAGGGACTAGCCGATGCCATGGTAAATGGCATAGTAAATTATTATTTAGGAAATAAAAAAGATTAATTATAGGAAAGGTTGTTATATTTGACAGTATTGGATAAAATATAGACAAACTATTAAAAAAACTTGTGTGTGGAGGTAAATATGTCATTTAGCGAGTACTTGTTGCAGT
>JAMNZY010000221.1 GCA_023622055.1 Bacillota bacterium | reverse complement strand
TGGATACATGCTTCTCCTCCTTTCCCTGTTTCTGTTTATAAAATATTCAATGTGGCAGCAATTGGTGATATTGCATAATATACATTAGATTTAACAGAGGAAGGGGGTTTCTATGACAAAAGCTGAACTGCAGAAGGCTTTAAGGGATATTGAAAAGAAGAAGATGGAATTGGAACAGCAGTTAAAGGAACTGGAAGAAGAAAATAAAGGGAATGACCCTATAACAGCATCGATAATGAACGTAAAAAGCACAGCCCGGAATTCCATAGCTTCAGGCAAGCTAAAAAATGTGTTTGAAAATATAATAAACAATATAGATTATGCCAAAACAGCAGTGATAAGCCTTGCCAATATAGCAGACAAAGCCCAAGATAAGTTGGAAGGAAAAGTTGAGGAAATAACAGTTTCAGGCGGTATGACAGTTATGACTAATATGTGGGTTCCTATGATTTTAGGCCTAATTCAAACCCAAGAATTTCAGCATCTTGTAGCAAATATGGTGGTTACTGCCATAAAAGAAAGTTGATGTGTCACCGAAAAAGAAAGGCGCATATAATGTATCAGGGCTAGATAAGCCAACGGAAAGGAGGAACCTTGTATGACTCAAGCCTTATTCTGGCTGTTTGTGATTATCATCCTGTTAATTTTGATACCAATACTCTTCATCTTCTTCCCATTGTTGGGTAAATAAATTTGCCCTTAAGTTTTGCCCTCTTGGGTAAAACTTACTAAAAAAGCTACCTGCATATTACATTTGATATGCAGGTAGCTTTTTATATTGTAAATTAAAGTGAAGATAACGGTCTTGCTTTAAAGGGATCATCCGCCGTTATCTTCACCTTCTATTTGCGATGCAATATTTTTCATTATATAATTTAAAAAAGAGAAAATGAGGTGAAATTATGGGGAAGGAAAAGCTTCAGCGCATTGATAAGGTTTTAGCCGCATCAGGCTATGGCAGCAGAAAAGAAGTGAAAAAGCTAATAAAAGAAGGACAAGTTTATGTTAACGGACATTTAGTAAATGATGCAGGCTTTCAGGTAAACCCTTTTGTAGATGAGATAACTGTGGCAGGCCAGAAACTGAAATATCATGAAAATATATATATAATGATGAACAAGCCTGAAGGAGTAATTTCTTCTACCCGAGACGCCAAAGATATAACCGTCATTGACCTTTTGGAAGGAGAATATTCTCATCGAAATTTATTTCCTGTAGGCAGACTGGATAAGGATGCCCAAGGCCTTATATTACTTACCGATGATGGCAAGTTGGCTCATAGACTCCTTTCACCTAAAAACCGAGTTGAAAAGACTTATTATGTAGAAGTTGACGGAAAGTTAGATGACTCTGATATCAAGGCCTTTGCTGAAGGCATACCACTTGAAGACTTTACCACATTGCCGGCAAAGCTTGATATATTGGAAAGTGGAGATATTTCCAGTTGCTATGTTACTATATGCGAAGGCAAGTTTCATCAAATTAAGCGCATGATGAAGGCACGAGGAAAGGAAGTTATATTTTTAAAGCGCCTGTCCATAGGAGGGCTAAAACTCGATGAAGACTTAAGCCCCGGCAGCTGGCGAGAACTTACAGAAGACGAGATATCGTTGCTAGATACCAGTATTCACTGACTGCCCATAAGCCAGCCATAACGCTTGGCGATTTCCAAGGCATTTTTTACAGCTTCTATGTATTTAGCTGAACTAATAGTTGCTCCGGTGACAGTATCTACGTCATAAGTATTTGCTAGGGTAAATTTATTGGGTAGTTCTCTGTAAGCCTTCACTGCCGGTTCATACTCATATGTTTCAAAGTTCCTTTGTTTGCCTTCAGCATCAATGTATTTTAATTCCACGTTCGTTATCTTATCATCTTTTATTGTAACTACTGCAATGGCGTAACCGTGCTCATCGGCTTTTGATTTGGCTTGAAATACTCCGTCAAAGTACATCCCGCCTTTTTTTACCAAAGCAGCCTTCTCCAGGGCCCTTTCCACAGCTTGAATGTACTGTCTGCTGCTGTATGTAGCCCCTGTCACTATATCTACATTATGTGATTGAGCAGCTATAAAGGCCCAAGGCAATTCCCTGTTGGCATTTACGGAAGGCTCATATTCATACGAATCAAAATTTTTTTCTGCTGAAACCTGGTCATATTCCTTCAGTTCCACTTGTGCAATCATATTGTTCTCTATTGTTATCCTTGCGCTGGAATATCCTTGACTTGACACATCAGAAACGGCCACATATGTCCCATCTATTAAATCCGGCAGGTCTTTGACTACTTCCGCCTTTGCCAGAGCGTTTTCTACAGCCTCTTTGTATTTATCGGTGCTGTGGGTGGCTCCGGTAAAGTTGTCAATATCTGGCGAGTTGCTCTGGACAAACCATTGGGGCAGCTGTCTATATGCCTCTCTGGAAGGCTCATGGGGATAAGTAGTAAAATCTTTTAGCTCCCCATTCTCGTCCACTTCTTTAAGGATCACCCTTGTTATTTTATCATCTTTGACTTCCACAAGGGCAATGCCATATCCATGGTTATCGGCCTTTGACCTGCCTTGAAAAATTCCGTCAAAGTATTTCCTTTCATTTTCTTGGGTTTTGGCACCCATCAAAGCTCGCTCTACTGCCTGCTTATAACGAATGGAGCTGGCTGTGGCACCGGCAATCAAGTCCACTTTTGTGCCCTGAACTTCTACAAAACGTTGAGGCAATGAAGTATATGCTTCAACAGATGGAGCGTATTCATAAGTGGAAAAATCCTTCTCCACTGAAAGCTCCGTAAATTCCTTAAGTATAACCTTTGAAATCCTGTCATCTTCTAACGTAACTACTGCCATGGCATAGCCGTGATCTGAAGCATCGGAATAGCCGATATATGTGGTCCTGTTAAGGGACAATGTGTCTTTCTCAATGACTTCTTTGCTTCTGGGCCCGCCTAAACAGGCGGTAATTAAAAGCATAATGCCAATATAAATTATGATAAGTTTCTTATATTTCATACCTTTACACCTCAAATAAGCCTTTAAAGCCTCTCATTACAACCTTAGCCTTTCAATTGAATACTAATACGAATATAATTAAAAGTCAATCAGCTGTTAATTTTGAGTTATAGGGTTTTTGAGGCGATACAAAACAGTGTTAAAAACCCCGTCTCTTTTGAAGTACCTGACTACTCTGATGGATTTAAAACTCTATGGAATGTAGGCGTAGAATCTTTTTATGAGGATATATATGAACCCAAAATCAACCTTACAGAAACTGCAAATGGGATTCTCATTAAAGCAGCAATACCCGGAATTAAGGACAAAAGGGATATTTGTGTTAAGGTAAAGGGCAGCAATGTAAATATTTCCGGTAAAATATCCGATAATTACAATAACGACAAAAAAGGTGTTTTGTCTTTTAATAAAAATATTCCCCTGCCCGCTGAAGTAGACCCGCAAAAAATGTAAAGGGCAATGTTGTGCAAAATATAAATCTGGTTTATGACAATGATTTGGTAGATTCCCCCATTGATGACCGGGATTTTATAGTTGATAATGATATGTGTTTTTCACCGAAAGTAAAAGAAACGACAAATATAAGCTTTGACCAAGTAAATGTCACTTCCCTGTCTAGCAATGCTGCTGTATCTGTGGGCAATAACAAGCAAAGCGGCTGGGATGCCCACGGTAAAAGCAATACCGGAATTGGGCTTTATTATGACGACAGTCTTACTTGTAATAATATAAGCGTAATTGATGATGCTGATATTATTGATTCACCAGTTAACGACCAGGATTTTAAACCAAGCGTAATTACAAGGTGACAGACTGTTTTCTGTCACCTAATTTTCCTGATTAAATAAAATCCCAGTATCCACCTCACTGATATTTTTACAGCCGGTGAGAATCATGGCCTGTTTTAGCTCCTTTGCCATGGTTTCCAGTACCAACTGCACTCCCTCAGCTCCGCCGCCAAAGGCTCCGATAATAACAGGTCTTCCCACTAATACTGCATCAGCGCCTAGTGCTAAGTATTTTAAAACATCTACTCCACTTCTAACTCCACCATCTGCTAAAATGGTTATCCTGCCCTTCATTTCCTGGGCAATCTTTGGCAGTACCTGAGCTACTCCAGGTGTGCTGTCTAAAATGCGGCCACCGTGATTTGACACTACTATGGCGGCAGCCCCTGCTTCCAAGGCCAGCTTTGCTTCATCAACGGTCATGATTCCCTTTAATATAAAAGGCAAATTTACGCTGGAAATAATATCTTTTAGCTCATGCAAGGTTTTAGGCCCCACTGGCTGTCCCATTAATGCCATGGTGACAAGACCTGCCCCGTCAATGTCCATTCCTACGGCAAGGGCTCCCACTTCTTTGGCTCTTTTGGCCATTTCCAAGACTACAGAGTTTTCCCGAGGCTTTATGATGGCAATGCCGTGACCCTCTTCCTCTTTTATTGCCTCAAGGCCTGAATCATAAAAGACGGGATTGCCTCCGTCACCGCACATGCCTACGGTACCTACTTTTTTGCTGCCGGAAATCACCATGCGAATAAAATCAGCCTCAGGTACCGCTCCGCCCATGTTGTATTCTGAACCTGTAATAGGAGCTGCCAGTATTGGCATTGATAGCTTTACGCCGAGAATATTTGTGGAAATATCAGGTTCCTTGGCATCGTGTAAAGTCCTCAAGTTCAACTTGATATTGGCCAGAGCCTCCACATTTGCCGTGAAGGAAGAGCCAGTACCAACTCCGCCCATACCCGGCACTTCCCCGGCACAAGCAACACCATCGCAAACTTTGCAAACACGACAGTAGCCTTTCATTTTTTCCCGGGCTTTCTTTTTTACTTCCCGCAAGTTCAAAACAATTTCACCCCTTTAAAAAGATTCTGTTATTAAAAATTATACACCATATGGTAGCAATCTTCCATTAGAGGATATTTTAGCTTTTTGTAGAATAAACTATTATAAAATAAATATGCTAGTCCTTTTGCGGGGGAATAAAATGCAGTATACTAAGGGGCTTTTTTTAATATTAGCCGTCATTTTTATTTTTAATTGCTTTTCCGTTGAACTTATGGAAGGGGCACAAATAGAAGATATAGAGCTACAGCTCATTGAAGAAATCTTGGCTTTAGATGCTAAAATATTAGCTCTCAGAAAAGAAATCGAAAAGCTTTCGTTAGAGAATTCAGAGCTGAGAAAGGAGCTGGAATTAAAACAAAAGGAGCTTTCATCTTTAAATACCAGCTTTGCAAATCGTCAAAAAGAACTTTCCCGCTGGATTGTCTTTGCCTTTAAAGGGGGCATGGGCAATATGCTATCTGTATTGGTGGGTGCAGAAGATTTGGGAGATTTTTTCCGCCGTTTCGATAACATCGTGTTCTTTCTCGAATACTATAATAATATAATAATTGAAACGAGAGCCCTTATTGCTCAAAGGAAACAGGAGGAACTGAAAATTATGGAAAAACAGCGGGAAATTCAAGCTTTAGAAAAACAAGCCAAATTGGCTCTTGAAAAAATAACTAAAACTATAGAAGAAAAGCAAAAGGAACTAGAGCGAGCAAGACTCATACTAAAAGATACTACTTTTTTAGAGGCTATTAGCGAGGATTGGCAAGAGTCTTTGCCATCCCTTGATTATCTTTTGAAAAATTTATCGTCACTGCCTTGGTCCAGTTTAAGCCCAGACAATATAAAAGTGAACTATTTTGCCATGACGGCTAGGGCAGAATTTTTTGATACAAGTGTTACAAAAACTTTGCTCTCAAAAGATGAGAATTTAAAATACGTATATTTTACCTTTAATACTGAAGGCATTACGGTTACCGAGAAAAAGCCTGACAGTAACACACCGGTTTATTCTATTACATGTGACATGGAACTGACCGATGACTACAAGATAAAATTTACTCCGAAAAAACTTGTATTTAGCGGTGTTACACTGCCCGCCAAAGTTATAGAAGAATTGATGGCAGATTACAACATGGAATTTACTCCGCCACCTTTGCCCTATGATTTAAAAATAACATCCATAAGCACAGAAGAAGGCAAGTTAATAATGAATTTTAAAAAATAATTCATATGCCGCCGGAAAAATTCCGGCGGCATTTTCCGCATTATTCCATGGTGAATTTTACTTGATGAAAAAAACAGTGGTCTTATAGTATAATCGTGCCAAAGAAAGGGGATGGTATTTGGTGCATTTTACCAAAAAACTAAGCACAGTAATTTTCTTCTTGTTTGTCTTCCTGGTCTTATT
>JAMNZY010000002.1 GCA_023622055.1 Bacillota bacterium | reverse complement strand
CAAAAGGTACGGTTTGGACGAATATTTTAAAGGCAAAGCAATTGGCATAGCCCCCATTGACGAAGGAATTCCAATAGAAACTGAAATTGGAACACTTTACGGGATAAAGAAAGCCTATGATGCCGATTGGATTGTACATGCTCATAATAGTGATGTTCGGGAAGTGCACTTTCATAGACAAGTTGATCGTGCAGTTAAGCCTTTTGGAATGTCGTATGCTCGTATTGAAACTCGTTCAACATATCATCAGAATATGGGACCAAGAGCAGCTAACTTTATTGCCAGAGCGATTTTTGATTCGCCCTTTGTTCAAAAGAAATTTGCCTTTGCCTCGTTTTTGATGGTGGCTCCTAATGGCATCATTGGCGTGGATGCTGACAACGACTTATACGCTTTAAATGATAGGGTTACTATGACGGGCTGTCGCTATTACGGTAAAGTGATGACGCTATTTGGTCAAATAGATGAATGCATCGCAGCATTGGACTTTCCATGCCCTGTGGTTTACGTATTTGCTGGAGGAGTTATTTATGCCAATTTTGCCGGTGCTAATATCGATCTATATGACCTTGATACACCTTTGCCACCATATACATGGTACACAGAGGCATTTTACGGCAAAGCTGGTTATCCTTTACTTGGTACCATTCCCTCAATAAATCCAGCGATAAAGATGTGCGTTCATAACTATGCATGGACTGGTTACCCTGTATCTTTTTTCAGCGAACATATCCCTACAGTAGTGGTTGGTCGTGAACAGGCTGATCTTTTTAACAGAGATCCTCAGAACCTTACATATATACAACATGCAGTTATAGCTGATACTACAGAAACGGCTATGGATTTTGCATATAAGGTCACTGGTACCCGTAATGTGCTTATCTTTGATGGGGCTCCGGGAGGCATCAACGTTAGTGAACCTTTAGCAGAATTATTATTAAAGAAAGCGCCAGAAGTTGATAGGCGAGTTGAAGAAGAATTGCTACCAAAATGGTTGCGACAAAGAGGTATAGAAATTGGTCACCTTTAAGGGATTATATGTTAGTTAGTCAGGTTAATTTAATGATGATTTGTAATCAGTACAGATTCAGCAATCACAGAGTGCGCATATGTGCTAAGTCGTAGCGCTAGAAGTTATATGATTTTAAAAATATTTTGTAGTGAGTAAGGTAGGGAAAGGTAGAGATAAGTAATGAGAAATAATTACACGTCAATGCGTGAGTGGCTTAACATACTATATGAAAATGGGCTATTAAAACATGTTAAAAAAAAGGTTAAATTGGAGTTTGAGGTAGCTGCATTGGGGAAGAAAGCGTGTGGCAAATATGCTCTCTACTTTGAACATATAAGGGGTCAAAATTTGCCAGCAGATAACAAAATTCCTATAGTTACTGGTATTGCCGGAAGTCGCAATATGATAGCGTTGGCTATGGGTGTTGCGGTGGATGAAATAGGAAAACATTTTGCGGCTATGCAGTCTAATCCTTTACCTCCAACAATTGTCGATAATGCTCATGCACCAGTTAAGGAGGTTATCACTAAAGATGTTAATCTTTACAGACTACCTATCCCTATTCATCACGAGAAAGATGCAGGACAGTATATTACTGCAGGTATAGTGGTGGCTAAAAATCCAATAACTGGTGAACGAAATGTCTCAATACATCGCCTCCAAGTTCATGACAAGAACCATTTAGGCATTCTTCTCTTGCCTCGTCACTTAAAGGCTCTTCAGCAAATGATGGAAAGTGAGGGCAAACCTTTAGAAGTTGCAATATCTATAGGAAATGATCCAATTATATTGCTGGCATCACAAGCGATAGTACCCCTTGGATTTGATGAGTTCGGAATAGCGGGAGCTTTGTATGGAGAACCAGTCAAGCTTGTTAAAGGTGAAACTATAAGCGTAGAGTATCCTGCTTATTGCGAAATAGTTTTAGAAGGTAAAATTCTTCCCGATGTTCGGCATCCTGAAGGTCCTTTTGGAGAATATCCTAAGTACTATGGACCCAAAGCGGATCGTGAAGTTGTTGAAGTTACGTGCATAGCTTCACGCAGGGACCCGATATATCAGACCATAGTACCTGCTACAGATGAGCATACATTACTCGGCGCAGTTGCTCGTGAGGGAGGGTTACTAAAAAGCGTTCAACAAGCAGTTCCAACAGCCAAAAAAGTTTACCTTTCGCCAGGGGGTGCCGGACGATATCATTTAGTAATACAGATTGATAAGAAAAATGAGGGTGAAGCAAAAAATGCCATTTTTGCAGCTTTAGGCAATAACCAAGAAATTAAGCATGTGGTTGTTGTTGATACTGACGTTGATATTTTTGATCCTATAGATGTCAGTTGGGCTATTGCTACTCGTTGTCAAGCTGACAAAGATGTGTTCATTATTTCTGGTGCTTGTGGTAATAAGCTTGATCCTTCTTCGAATGATGGTGTATCAGCAAAAATGGGAATTGATGCGACTGTTCCAATGCAAGACAAGAGTACTGAGAAGTTTAATCGAATACAGATTCCTGGAGAGGAAAATATAAACCTTATTCAATATATAGATTAATTGCGGTTTAGCATAATATCAAATATGCACCTTGATAATTTCATAGGGGAATTATATTATAAGACATTGTTTGCTAAACCTAGAGCCTTCCATGGGCTGTGCAGGAGGATTCTTATGACGGTACTCCAGCTAAATCCTTAGTGGGTCTATGTAAGATCGAAGTAATTAATCTATAGTGTAATCTCACAGATGTGAGATTTACCGTAATTGGAAGGGGTGAGTTTGTTCAACAACAGGAGAATATTCAGTGTGATAGGAAATATTCCATCCGCAAAAGCTTCTAGAAAAAGATTCCTGCAAACCCTGTGGGCATCCTTGAAAATTGCCCTAAGACGAGCGAGACTAATGCTAAATAAGGATGTATGATGATAGCGTCGATTAATGAGAAAACCCGTGAACTACAAGGAAGTCTTAGTCCAGTTTTTAGACCTTATGTCACCTTGGAAGATCAGTGATGTGCAGGTAGATTACGGTATCCTTCAGGTTTGCATACGGGTATCCTATCCGAAGGGAGAAAGAGCTTCATGCCCTGAATGCGAAAAGTCCTATCCCATCTATGACCTCAGGGAAGGAAGGAAGTGGATACACCTCGATACCATGCAGTTTAAGGCCATCATCCATTGCAATATCCCCAGGATAGAATGCTCAATTTGCGGCATCAAGAGCATTTCCGTTTCCTGGGCTGACGTTGAGTCTTACTTTATGCTCCTCTTTAAAAGGCTAGCCGTAGATGTATTATTGGGATATCAAAACTAGACGAAGGCAGGAAGGATCCTAAAGGTTAGCTTGGATGAAATTCATGAGATACAGAGCCGTGCAGTCTCAAGGGGCCTTTTCGAAAGAAAGATGAACCCCTATCATGCATAGGGATCGATGAAAAGGGCTTCCTTAAGGGATATAGCTATGCGACTCTCGTTACAGACATCGAGCGTTCAAA
>JAMNZY010000062.1 GCA_023622055.1 Bacillota bacterium | reverse complement strand
GCAGTTGCTGCACCGGCCACCATTCCATCTACATCATTATTTTTTACCATCAAAGTGCCAAACCATATTGGATCTTTAACTAATTCTTCAGCCTTTTCTAAAGTCATACCTTTGTGTTTGCGAAGCTCGTACAAAAGATTGGCGTAATCTTTAGCTTTTGGAGATGTAGCAGGGTCTATTATTTCAACATCGGAAAGATCAATTCCTTTTGCAATGCTATCAATCTCTTCTTTGTTCCCCAGCAGCACTAGCTTCGCTATTTTTTCCTTTGTTATGATTTCTGCTGCCTTTAAAACCCTTTCATCAGTTGCCTCTGGCAACACTATGGTTTTTGGTGATTTTTTAGCGCGCTGTCTAATTTTTTGAATAAATTCCATTTCAGTACTCCTTCCCTTTATATGAAAATTTTATTTTTAAAATTGTACGTCACTTTTATTAGTCTGCAAGCACCTTAACAATTATACCACAAAATCTAGTATTATTTTTACTTAAACCTTCTTTGGATGAAAATTATCGGAAACACTGTCAAATGCTTTTTGTCGTGCCAATATTTATTCTTCTATACCAGAGTAAAAATTCCTCCTTAATATTTTTCAGTTTTTGTTATATAATAGTCAAAAGCAATTTGGGGGTGGGATTTTGAATGTAGTTGGCATTATTGCAGAATATAATCCATTCCATAAAGGCCATCTGTATCAAATAAATACTGTAAAAAACATTTTAAAACCTGATGCAATTGTTGTTGTCTTAAGCGGCAACTTTGTTCAAAGGGGAGAACCAGCCATTTTCAGCAAATGGGCTAGAGCTGAAATGGCCCTAAGTTCCGGTGTTGACTTAGTTGTGGAGCTGCCTGTCTGTTTTTCTACTGCAACTGCTGAGATTTTTGCAGAAAGCGCCGTAAAATTGTTGTTGGAATCCCAAGTAGTCAACACACTGAGCTTTGGAGTTGAAGAATATCATGAAAAAGAGCTGCATTTTTTAGGAAAACTACTATCCCAGGAGCCTCCCCGGTTTAAATCTATTTTGAATGATTTTTTGCAAAAAGGGCTCTCTTTTCCAAAAGCTAGAGAAAAGGCTATAGCCGAGTATGCAGCAGAAATTAACCTAGATTTAGATGTACAGTTAATTTCCAAGCTTATGAAAAAGCCAAATTTCATCTTGGCAGTTGAGTATGTTAAAGCAATGAACAAAATAGGTGCCAACTTTGCTATATTTCCGGTAATCCGAAAGGGCCACGGTTACCATGACAGAAAACTCACAAATAAATATGTCAGTGCAACGGCTATAAGACATGTAATGAAGACCCATAGACAAAATTTTATGGACAAACTTGTAAGTCATTTGCCAGCTTCAACTCTTCAAATAATCGAAAGAGAATTAAAACACCACCGAAATCCGGTTTTTTTAGAGGATTTTGAAACTATTATCTTGTATGCCCTGCGGCATCTGAAAACCCAGGCACTTTCTAATTTCTTTGATGTACGGGAAGGACTGGAAAATCGAATAAAAAAAGCCGCTCAAACCAGCGGCGATTTGGAGCAGTTGATTTTAAAAATAAAATCAAAAAGATATCCTGCAACCAGGATTCAAAGAATATTGATGCAGGTATTGCTTGATATACCAAAAGAAATGATAGAAAGCAGAACCCCTCTATATTTTAGGATTCTAGGCTTTACTGAAAAGGGAGCTTTGCTCCTAAAACAAATAAGTAAAAAAGCAAATATTCCAGTAATCACCAGAGCTTCCCAATACAAGAGCCTTGATAAAAAAGCAAGAGCCATGTTTGAGAGAGATTTGTTTTCATCGGATATTTATTGTCTTGCATACGAGAAAAACCATTTAAGAATTGGAGCATCGGATTTTGATAAAAAAGTTATTTTTTACAATTCATTTAAGTAGTTTAATATATCATCAAGTTTCGTCACTGATACTACTTCTATGTCAAGACCTTCAGCTGCTTCCATGGCAGCTTTTGCATTTTTTTCAGGCACAAAAAATATTTCAGCACCTGCCCTATGAGCTGCCACAACTTTCTGCTCCACACCCCCGATTTCTCCTATTTCCTCATCTAAACTTATAGTCCCTGTTCCAGCAATTTTTCGCCCCTTTGTCAAATCTTCTGGAGTCAGTTGATTTAAAATTTCCATTACAAACATGCTTCCTGCTGAAGGACCACCTATTTCACCAGTATCTATCTCTATTTTTAAAGGCAGTTCGGCTTTCCAATTGAGTGTAGTTATATATATGCCTATTATAGATTTTCCAGGCTCTGTCTTACTCTCTATAGTGGGTATAGACAAATTCAGTGTCTTGTTTTCCCTTTCGATCTCTAATTTTACCACTTCACCTATATTGCGACTTGCAACTTTTTTAACAACTTCTTCTGCTATATTGACCTGCTCATTGTCCACCTTTTTTATTATATCACCAGGCATCAATTTCCCCTTGGCTGGGCTTTCTGGCATTATTTCCACCACCTGAGCCCCGTCTCCTACTATTTTAGGATTGTAGCCTGCTTTTTTCAAGGCCACCACTTCAGCAACTTTTTGGCTCTCCTGCATCCACTTTTTCATATATTCCATATACTGTTTCATGTCCCAGCCTGGTGGTATCACTTGTTCCTTCCGCTGTATTTCTACATAAGGATCTATGGCTGCATATATTAACAAAGGGAGATTTAAGGTTCTACTTGATACCGTCGTCAAAAAAAAAGAGCCCTCATCTTTTGACCCATTTTCAACTGTCACAATTTCTTTTAAATCTATAGTAACACCTGGAGCCACTATTGTGTACGTCTGACCTAAATAGAGGTTAAAAATAAACAATAAAATAAAGACAAAGACAATTATTTGTAGAGAGTTTTTTCTTAGTCTACCTAACATCTTGTCATCCTCTTTCTGTTATATAGATTAGAATAATAAATGCTCCCAGACAATATATATTATACTAACACAAATAAAATTACATTTGGGAGGCCCGAGAATGAATTTAAAAAACAAGTATCATAAATTATCAAAAATAAATCAATTACTATTGCCTGCTTTAGCAGTTGTTATCACAATATCAATCGTTAGATTTCCTGATGAAGCTTTTGATGCTGCTTTAAATGGCCTTGATGTATGGTTCACTATAGTATTGCCTGCACTACTGCCTTTTTTTATAGGTTCTCAACTCTTAATGGGTCTAGGGGTAGTTCATTTTATGGGTGTCCTATTGGAACCCTTTATGCGTCCTCTGTTTAACGTGCCAGGTGCAGGCTCTTTTGTCATGGCTATGGGCCTTGCCAGCGGATATCCTGTTGGTGCAATGCTGACAGGAAAATTAGTTAAAAGAAAATTGTGCAATACATGGGAAGGGGAACGTCTCATGTCATTTTCAAATACAGCTGATCCCCTTTTCATGGTAGGAGCAGTCGCAGTGGGAATGTTAAAGGATGTAAGATTAGGCTCCATTATTGCTCTTGCCCACTACATATCCACTTTAATGGTAGGATTATTAATGCGATTTTATGCGCGAAATAAGGAAATTACTCCTGCCCCTGCAACATACGGTCCTCAACAAGGAATTATATTAAAAGCCACCAAGGAGCTTTTAAGGGCCCGCAAAGAAGACAATAGACCCTTTGGAAAGCTTTTAGGAGATTGTATAAAAGATTCCGTTAACTCATTGCTCTTAATCCTTGGATTTATAATGTTATTTTCCGTTGTCATAAGAATTGTCACTGTGGCGGGTTTAATAAATATTTTCATCCCTTTTATCCAGGCAGTACTCAAAATTTTTGGCTTAGATAGCAGTTTAGCCCCTGCCGTAGTCAGCGGATTTTTCGAAACAACCATTGGCTGCCAATTGGCTAGTAATGCCAGTGCTCCCTTGTCCCAGCGAGTAATTATGGTTAGCAGCTTAATTGCCTGGAGTGGTTTATCTGTACACTTTCAGGTTATGAGCATGGTAAGTGATACAGACATAAAGATGATTCCCTACGTTGTTGCAAGGTTTATCCATTCAATCCTAGCAGGTTTTGTAACATATGTAATGCTAAAAATGCCTGTAGGCAGTTTTGAATCATTGGTGATACCTGCTTTTGCCATGTCTCCCCAATTTACATCTACAAGCTGGCTATATATTTTCAAAATATCTACCCAGGTTTTTGTCCTACTATTTATTTTGATACTTTTTGCCGCTGTAATAACTCATTTAGTAAAAAGTTTAAATATCATAGGTTTTAAAGTTGTAAAAAAATGATTTTACCTAGATTGTTTTAATTCTTCTCTGCTCTTTTTTAAGGTTTCCAATAAGTTTTCAAGACATTGTTGAGCTTCCTCTAAAATTTCATCGGCATAAGCATTGGCACCAGCCCGCAGTTCCCGGGCTGTTTGTTTAGCAAAAGCCAAGATTTGATCTGATTTTTCTCTAGCAAGCTTCGTGATTTCATTTTGGTTTACCATCTTTTCTATGTTTTCCTTAGCTTCTTTTACTATTAATTCACCCTCTTGTTGGGCTTCGATTAATATCTTTTGTCTGTCTTGAATAATCTTATCGGCATCCTTTAAGTCCTCAGGTAAATCTCTTAAAAGTTCATCAAGGAGACTTAAAAGTTGTTCTTGGTCCACCACAACTTTATTTGAAAGCGGAATTTTGGAACTGTTCATTATTAAACCTTGAAGCTCTTCAATGATTTTAAAACATTTCATCAGAAAAATCCCCCTTAACATTTTAGTTAACTCTGGCAAACTTCTGTTTCAGCTGTTTTTCAACAATTGGTGGGACAAGACCTTTAATGCATCCCCCAAAGCGAGAAACTTCTTTGACTATACTTGAACTTAAATATGAATATTTGCTGCTTGTCATTATAAATATGGTTTCAATTTCACCATCTAATTTATTATTCATAAGGGCCATTTGAAGCTCATATTCAAAATCAGACACGGCCCTTAAACCTTTGACTATAACTTTGGCCTGTTTTAATCGAGCAAAATCAACTAATAAGCCTGAAAAGCTGTCAACCTCAATATTTTTGATGTCTTTTACTGACTCTTTTATCATCTCTAATCTTTCCTCAACAGTAAAAAGAGGTTGTTTTTGGGGATTTGACAAGACAGCTACAATAAGCTTATCAAATAGTTTTGCACTTCTTGTAATAATGTCTAAATGACCGTAAGTTATGGGATCAAAACTTCCAGGATATATTCCAATGTTCAAACACAGTCACTCCTTCACAAGAAAGGTTAATGCAGACCTGCCATAATTTTTCTTCTTATAATATGAGAATCCGTCAAAGGTAAAGGATTCATCCTTGGGATGCTGAACTACAACTAAAGAATAAGCAATATGACTATCTTTTAAAGCGCTCAAAGTTTTTTCTATAAGGTTTTTATAATAAGGGGGGTCTAAAAAAATAATGTCAAAAACATATCCTTCTAAAGCTAATTTTTCAATAGCAGGTATAATATCACTTTTAAGGACTATACCCTTATCCAACAAATTTAAAATTTGCAGGTTTTCATGGATTACTGAACAGGCAGCAGTGTTTTTATCAACGAAAACTGCCTTTTCTGCTCCTCGACTTAGCGCTTCAAGGCCTACAGCTCCAGTGCCGGCAAATAAGTCCAAAAAACTGCTGCCAAAAATTCTATTGCCAATTATATTAAATAATGCTTCTCTTACAAAATCAGTAGTAGGGCGTGTTATCATGCCCTTTACAGATTTAATTTTTCTGCCCCTGTGAATACCACCTATAATTCTCATATATATCACCTTGTCAGCAATATTCTAACATATTAACGTAAACTTTAAAACAAAAACTTAATTTTTGTGTTTTTTATTACAAACCTTGAATATTTTTGTCTGAGAATGTCAATACTATAGGTGTAAAAACTTTCCCCATAAGCTCTTCCTCCGGTTTCTCCTCTCCCAATGCCGGCTTTTTACGCCGGCATATTTATTTTACACTTTTTTTATGTTATATAAAAAAGAACAGACTCAAAATGAGCCTGTTCTTTTTTATTTATTTATTGAGTTGTAGTCTGGCCAGCTGCACGTCTCTGGTAATCTTCAATCATCTTTCTTACCATATGGCCACCGACGGCACCACAATCTCTTGAAGAGTAGTTACCCCAGTAGCCATCTGCAGGGGCCTGAATTCCAACTTCTTTTGCTACTTCATTTTTGAACTGTTCCATAGCTTTATAAGCCTCTGGAACCACCAGTTTATTTCTTTTTTGACCTAATGCCACTTTTGTTTCACCTCCTTTGTTTCTGTATTCTTAATATAACCCAAGAAAAAGTCTATATACTAGAACAATCTGCCTCACAATCCAATGGATTCTTTAGATGTTTTTGACAAAAAAATAAACGACTGACAAAAGTAGCTTTTTGACGCTTATATGTAGTCGTTTATTTTTTTATTTTATATATTGATTTTTGAGTCAAGTAAATTTTTTAGATTTGCATATTCAGGTAAAGAAAGACAGTCTTTGTCTAATATGTCTTGGGCAAGTTTTTGAGTAATTTTAAGAGTGTCCATGTCTTTAGTAAAACTTGCAAACTTAAATTCAAAAAAGCCATGCTGTTTGACTCCTAAAAATTCACCGGGTCCTCTTAGTTCTAAATCCTTTTGAGCAATTTTAAAACCATCATGACAATTCATTAAATAATTTAATCTTTCCCTGGCCGTTCCCTGATTGGAACCGGATATTAAAATACAGTAAGACTTTAAACTGCTTCGTCCTACTCTGCCCCTAAGTTGATGTAGTTGGGCAAGGCCAAATCTTTCCGCATTTTCAACTATCATCAGTGTGGCATAGGGCACATCTACTCCCACTTCAACAACAGTTGTGGCTACAAGAACCTGAATATTTTTTGCCAGAAACTCATTTAAAATCCTATCTTTTTCTTCTTGTTTTAATTTGCCGTGAAGCATTTCGATTTTTAAATGGGGATATTTTTGCTGCAAGTATTCTTTATGCTGCTGAACATTTGTGATTTCTAATTCATTTTCTTCTACAGCAGGACAGACCACATAAGCAAGATGGCCTTTGTTTACTTCCGAAGCCATAAAATCATAAACTCTTTTTCTCATATATTCTTGGACTACGTATGTTTCAACTTTTTGACGACCTGAAGGCAAGGTGTCTATTATAGATATATCTAAATCGTTGTACAGCACCATTGCTAAAGTCCTGGGTATTGGCGTTGCGCTCATCACCAGCACATCGGGATACTGGCCTTTTTTCACAAGATCTTGCCGCTGTTTTACTCCAAATCGATGCTGTTCATCGGTTATAACCATGCCTAATCGTTTAAATTCAACATCTTCTTGGATAACAGCATGAGTTCCAACTAAAACATCTATCTCGCCCTTTTTTAACTTATTAAGTCGATTTTCTCTGTCTTTTTTGTTGAGGCCGCCCTTTAATATATCGATATTTATATCGTGGGGTTTTAAAAATCGCTGCAGTGTTTGAAAGTGCTGCTCGGCCAAAATTTCAGTGGGAGCCATCATAACACCCTGCAGTCCATTTTTGGCCGCCAAATACAGTGCAGCACAAGCCACAAGGGTTTTTCCCGAACCTACATCTCCCTGAACAAGCCTGTTCATAATGTACTCACTTTGAAGGTCCTCAATAATGTCATTTATAACTTTAAACTGACCACTTGTTGGGGAAAATGGCAGTTTAGATAAAAATGGCTTTAAATCTAAGAAATTGTAGTTGTTTTGGCGCCTTTGACCTTTAAGATAGGTCCGGGATAAACCTGTGCTTAAATTAAACAGTAATAGCTCTTCAAAAATAAACCTTTCTCTGGCTTTTTGCAACATCTCAAAGTTTTTCGGAAAATGGATGCTTCTAATTGCATCTTCCAGCGACAAAAGGTTGTATTGTTCTAATATACTTCGCGGCAGAGTTTCTTTTAGTAATGACACAAATTCAATAGCGCCTTTAACTGTGTTCCTGATGAGGTTTTGTGAAACCCCTTTAGTTAAAGAATATATTGGCCGAATTCTTTCAAGTTTTATGGGTTTATTTTTATCAAGTTTTATCCATTCAGGACTTGAAATCTCAAAAGTACCAAAATTCTTTTGTACCTTCCCTATCAATAAAAGCCTCTGACGAGGGTAGAAACTTTTCTGTAAATAAGGTTGATTAAAGAAAACCGCATAACCGTGGCTCTGACCATCAAAAACAGGCACTTTTGTAATGTACAAGCCTGAAGAAACTCTTTTGCTTACAGCTTTACCTGTGACAATACATGGGTAAGCTGCCTTTTGATCCTCTCTACCCTGTTTAAAGGTCAAAGGTGATAAGTCTTGGTAGTCTCTGGGAAAATAAAACAGAGCATCTTTTATGGTGTAAATCCCTACCTTGGAAAGTAGTTTGGCTTTTGCCGGTCCAATGCCTTTGACATTTGTTATGTGTGAGGACAAATCCACTAAATCACACCCTTATTCCACAGAAACAATATAGTAATATAAGCTTTGACCTCCCAAATAATATTCTATATCAAAGTCTTCATATTTTTGTGCTAATTTGTCTACGGTCTTCTGTACCGAATCCTCATCCATATCAGAACCGTAATAAATTGTTATTATACCATCCTCTTTACCTTCCGTCATAAGGCCAATTAGTTTAACAATGACTTCCTCAGTATCTTTTCCCACAATTTCCAGCTTGTCATCTATTATGCCTAAAATATCCCCTTCTTTTATTTTAGTGCCATTGTGCTGGGTATCTCTGACTGCATAAGTTACCTCACCGGAAATCACATTTTCAATACTTTGTCTCATATTTGAAATATTTTCTTCTACAGAAATATCTGGGTTGAAGGAAAGCAAAGCTGAAATCCCTTGGGGTATTGATTTTGTTGGTAAAACATGAATATTCTTTTTTGATAAAGACTTAACTTGTTCTGCAGTCAGTATTATGTTTTTATTATTTGGCAAAATAATAATATCATTATAGCCGGCTTTTTCTACAGCATTTAAAATGTTTTCTGTACTTGGATTCATTGATTGGCCGCCTTCTATAATATCTGCACCCAAACTGGCAAATATCTCATTTAAACCTTGGCCTGATGATACAGAGATTACGCCTATTTTTTTGTTATCATTTTTATCTACTTTGCTTTCATATAGGGCATCGTATTTTTCGTCCCTATCCGCTGAACTGTCTATAATTTCCTGGTGTTGAATTTTCATGTTATCTATTTTTATATTTGAAAGCTCTCCCCACTTTAAAGAGCAACCTAGTACCAAGTCGGGACTGTTGGTATGTATGTGGATTTTTACCAACTCTGGAGTGCCGGTAACTATCATTGAATCTCCCAAATTTGACAGTTCCTGTTTCAAAGCCTCCATATCTATTGCCTTTCCCGTTACGAAAAGTTCAGTGCAGTACATGTACTTTATTTTCTGATAAGTTTTAATGTGGCTAATGTCTTCAACTTGGCCAATATCAGGAGACTTTTGCACAGCAGAAATATCCAGCTGGGGATTTTTTATAATTTCCAAAAAACCCTCCATTAAAAAAAGCAAGCCTTTTCCACCGGCATCCACCACATTTGCCTCTTTTAATTCCCGAAGCATCTCAGGAGTTTTAGCCAATACCTTTTCACCATAACTTAATGTATTTTCAAGAACAATCACCAAGTCGTTTGTACGCTTTGCCTCAAAAATCATTTTATCTGCAGTTTCCCTAGCCACTGTCAGTATAGTACCTTCTACTGGCCTCATTACCGCACGATAAGCAGCATCCACACCGCTTTTATACGCCAAAGCTAGCTCCATGGCCCCTATGCTGTCCTTGTTGGCAGGTATGCCTTGTGCAAAACCACGAAAAAGTTGTGACAATATAACTCCCGAGTTTCCTCTGGCACCCATCAAGGAACCCCATGCAGCTTTATCGGCAATCTTTTTTAAATCACTGGAAAATATTTGCTCCAATTCCTTGGCTGCCTGATCCATGGTCAATGACATGTTTGTGCCTGTATCTCCGTCAGGTACCGGAAACACGTTTAAAGCATCTACTATTTTTTTATTCTGTCTCAAAACAAAGGCAGCATTAGTAATAGCCTTTTTGAGCAACTCTGCATCAATTTTTTTCAAAACCAATCCCGAAAACCTCCCCATATCTTACTTTGTCCTGACTCCGTGAACTATTACATTTATTTTGTCAGGGCTAAAGCCCAATGTTTTCTTTAATACAAAGTCTACTTTTTCAATGACATTGTGGGCAACCTCGTGTATTTTAGTGCCATATTGAACTACTATATAAAGGTCAATGGTAAGCATGTCTTCACTTATCTTTACTTCTACGCCTTTGCCTAAGTTTTCTCGGCCTAGAAGTTCAGTAATGCCATCGCTCATTTTCCTGGAGGCCATTCCTACCAAGCCGTAGCATTCCATAGCAGCATTTCCGGCGATTATTGCTATTACTTCTTTAGATATTTGAATTTCACCTAAAGAGTTTTTTATTATATTCTTCAAAAGGTTTCCTCCCTTCAAGCTGAAAATCTTTATATCCATTATAATATATTTTTTGTGTTTTTCATATTTAAAAAACCATTTCTTTGTTGCAGTCAAGTTGCTTATGTGATAAAATACTTTTGTCATGCAGAAGAGGAGGTGCAATAATGGCAAAGTGCGAAATTTGTGGTAAGGCGCCCAGGAGAGGCTTTAATATAAGCCATTCTCATATAAAAACTAAGCGTACATGGGCTCCTAACATTCAAAGAGTTAAAGCTGATGTAGATGGTCATATAAAGCGTATCAAGGTATGCACAGGATGCCTACGTTCTGGAAAAGTAAAGCGAGCTCAATAAAAATCAGCGTGCCAGATAGCACGCTTTTTTTAATCCCCATGACCGAATAAACCTAATACAGTTTTTACAATCTTGCTTAGGGCTTTCGGGAGTTTTAATACATATATCCGCATCGACCCACCCCTTTCACCATTTAGTGGTAAACAACATCCAACCGAACCAAATCAAAAATCCTCCAGTAGCTAACATCCAAAACCAAGACGGCAGCCCAACAATCAACACTGCAACACCTGTAATTGCTGCACATATCCCAAGGATTTGTTTTATGTTAAGGTGTCTCCACACTTTGCCACCCCCCGCTGGCAAAAATCCCCGGTTATTCTATTATATTCAGGAAAAGTGATTTGTGATACCTAATATTAATTATAGGCTTTCTTTCAATTTTCTTATCACTTCTTCAGGATTTTCCGAGTTGTAGATGGCAGACCCTGCTACCAATATATCTGCTCCCGCCTTAGCTATTGTAGACGCGTTATTCTCATTGATACCTCCATCTACTTCAATTAAAATTTCAGGATTTGTTTTATTTAAAATTGACTTTAATTCCGATATCTTTTCCAGCATAGGGGGGATAAATTTTTGGCCGCCAAAACCTGGATTAACACTCATAACAAGGACTAAATATATGTCATCTAGGACATATTTAATGGTATCTAAAGGGGTGGAGGGGTTAAGGGCAACCCCCGGCTTTATGCCCTTATTTTTTATATAGTTTACCAATCGATGTAAATGTACAGTGGACTCCACATGGACGGTAATGATATCAGCACCTGCCTTAATAAATTCATCCACATATCTTTCCGGATTTTCTATCATGAGATGAACATCAAAGGGTAGGCTTGTCTTTCCCTTCAAACAGGATATAATAGGTGGTCCCAAAGTAATATTCGGCACAAAATGACCGTCCATGACGTCTATGTGCAAAAGGTCTGCACCACCTTGTTCCACTAGCTTCACTTCTTCTGCCAGACGGCTGAAATCTGCTGACAAAATGGAAGGTGCAACTTTAATCACCAATACAACCTCTTTCTGTTAAATTTTATCCATTTCCTTTAAAATACAGTATATCATCAAGCCATACTTCTATTTCCATATTTCCTTCACCTTCTACGGGTATACTTAAGGGACTATCTTCCGGAGTATGCTTTTCATGATATACGGTGCGATTCTTGCCCAAATCATCGGACACAATTACCTTAACTGTAATCTCTGAAGGTTCAGAAGGTAGAAGTATAGGTTCAACTATTATTCTTTTTGTTTGAGCAGGGGGGCCACTGCTTATAACCAGATTAATGGAAGTTCCAGGTTCCATAGCCTCATAGGGTTTGGGACTTTGCTCAATTACCGTATTTTCAGGAGCGTCATCAGCCCTTTTTGAAACCTTGTATGGTATGTTTTGGCTCTTCAATAATGCTTCTGCTTCCTCTAAAGTTTTTCCAACCAGATTAGGTACATCCACCAGCTCTGGTCCCAAACTTACAGTAAAATTAATCATTTCCCCTTCTGAAAGAGGAAGACCTGCCCTGGGATTTTGGTCCATTATGATACCTTCTGGAACTTGATTGGAATACTCTCGTATAATGCGACCCGGTTCAAAGCCGCTATTTTCCAGTAAGGCAATACCTTCCTGCTCTGTCAAGCCAATTATATTGGGAACGGTGCTGGCTTTTGGCCCTTTACTTATTATTAGATCAATGGGAGGCCTGTTGGTTTTCACTCGCTGGCCGCCCTTTGGATTTTGGTCTATCACCTGCCCAGCTGGAGCAGAATCGTAAACTCTGTCTAGAATATTGTAATCTAGATTGTGCTCTTTTAGCTTTTGTATAGCCTCTTCTTCCTGCATCCCTATTACATCGGGAACTGTAGTTTCAGGTACCTCGAAATATCTTCTGGCTAAAGTTGCTCCAAGATAGGAAAATACTCCAAATAAAAATACAAGAAGAAGGGCGATGCCAACACCTCTAAAAAATTTCTTGGGTCTTTTTCTTTTGGTAGAAGCGGCAGAAGCTTTATCAGCAGGGAATGTATTGTTTGCAATATCATCCATTACCAAAGTATGTTCTAAATTGCCCGGTTTAAAATTTATTACTTCAGCACTTGATAGTGCCAGCTTTAAATCCCTTTTCAACTCTTCAGCACTCTGATATCTATCATCAGGGGATTTGGCAAGACATTTTTGCACTATAGCTTCCAGTTGCCTTGGAAAACCGGGAATTATATTTGAAATTAACTCCGGTTGTTCTTGAATTTGTTTTAAGGCAATGGATACAGGGGTATCACCATTAAAAGGCAATTTGCCTGTAAAAGCTTCATATAGCACAATACCTACAGAGTATAAATCGGAACGTTCATCTACAGCATCACTTCTTGCTTGTTCCGGTGAAAAATATTGAACAGAACCGAACACGTTACCAGTGTTGGTAATGGTAGACCCACCTGTAGCTCGGGCAATGCCAAAATCCGTTACTTTAATTCTGCCATCTGAGGTTATCATGATATTTTGGGATTTTATATCCCTATGAACTATCATATTTTTATGAGCACATTCCAATGCATCGCATATTTGAATCCCAATTTCGATAACTTCTGTAACAGGTAGTGGAGCCCTTTGCCTAATTAAGTCTTTTAAAGTATGGCCTTCCACATATTCCATTACTATATAATAAAGACCATCCTCTTCTCCAACATCGTAAATACTTACAATGTTTGGATGGGACAGGCTAGCTGCTGCTTGGGCTTCTCTTCTAAAGCGCCTGACAAACTCTGCGTCTTCGGCAAATTCTGGCTTTAAAATCTTAATGGCTACAATTCGATTGAGTAAATTGCATTGAGCTTTGTAAACAAATGCCATACCGCCGCCACTGATTTTCTCTAATATTTCGTATCTGTTTCCCAAAACTTTTCCTATCATGTTTCTCACAACCCCACTTTGCCTGCTTTGATTATTCCAACTGTAATATTGTCATGGCCACCCTTGGAATTTGCTTGTTCAATAAGTTTTAAAGCCGCCTCTTCAGGCTCAAAACTGCAGACAATGCTTTTGATGCTGTCATTGTCCAGCATGTTTGTCAAACCGTCACTGCACAAGACAATTATATCATTATCTTTCAAATCAAACTCCAGAATGTCTGGCTCTACAATTTCATCAGTGCCCAATGCTTTTGTGATTATGTGATTCATAGGATGAGTTTCGGCTTCTTCCATGGTTATACGGCCCTCTTCCACCAGTTGCCATACAAGAGAGTGATCCTTGGTCAGCTGTTCTATTTTACCATTTCTTATTCTGTATGCCCTGCTGTCACCTACATGTCCTATGTACAAGCTGCCGTTGTGAAACAGAGCTATTGTTATTGTAGTTCCCATGCCAGAGTACTCTCTGTGCTGCATTGACATGAAGTGTATTTTATTATTTGCAGCAATTATTGAAGATTCCAATATTCTCTTAACTTTCTGAGGGTCACAATCCTTGGATAAGTTGCTGTTAATATACGATGATACTTCATTAACGGCAATTTCACTAGCTATTTCTCCGCCTTGGTGACCTCCCATTCCATCGGCAACAATATAAAGCTGGGGGAAGCTTTTATCTGTTTCCGGAAAATAAAATGAATCTTCATTGTTGGATCTAACTTTTCCCACATCACTTTTTATAACCCCTATCATCGTTTCACCTCATTAACAAACTTCGCCGAAGCTGACCACAGGCGGCTTCGATGTCGCTGCCTAATTCTCTGCGAATAGTTGTAGATATGCCCCTTGAAGAAAGGATTTTTTCAAATCTCTGGACCTGAGCAGGAGTACTTCTCTTGTAAGCTTTCCCTTCCACTGGATTAAGAGGTATCAAGTTAACATGACACAATAAATTTTTTAACAAGCTTGAAAGTTCCTGGGCACATTCATCAGTATCGTTAATTTTAGATATTAATGCATATTCAAAAGTAATTCGCCTTTTTGTTTTCATTATATAATATTTGCACGCATCTAACAATTGTAAAATTGGATATCGCCTGTTTATTGGCATTAAGCGGTTTCTAATCTCATCATTGGGAGCGTGAAGAGACACGGCAAGAGTAATGGGAATGCCTTCATCTGCAAGACGATAAATTTCCGGCACTATACCACAAGTAGATACAGTTATTCTCCTAAAGCTCATATTAAAAGCGATAGGCATATTTAACACATTTAAAAATTGTATTAATTCATCATAATTTAAGAGAGGCTCTCCACTTCCCATTACTACTACTCGGCTAACCTTTTCCCCAGAGTCTTTTTCGATGGCTAGAACTTCATCTGCCATTTCCCACCAAGATAAATTCCGCACCAGGCCTCCTTCTGTGGACGCACAAAAATTACATCCCATGGCGCACCCTACTTGGCTGGAAATACAGGCAGTGACACCAAAGGAGTATTTCATCCTAACACTTTCTACCATATTTTTATCTTCCAGTAAAAATACGTACTTTACAGTTTCATCCAAGGCCGATTGGTATTTCTTATACACATCTATCATGCTTATATAAGCACTTTCATCGAGCTTATCTATTAATGCTTTAGGTAAATCCGTCATTTTTTCAAATTGAGTTTGCCCTTTGTACATCCACTTAAAAATTTGTTTCGCCCTATATGCCGGCTCACCTAATTGTTTTAGAAATATCTCCAACTGATGGAGTGTCAATTTTTTCAAGTCTACTTTACTCAATTGGCATCCCTCAAACCTTAACCTTTTTTAAACGGGCAACAAAAAATCCGTCGGTACCGTGAATATGTGGGTATAGGGTAATATAACCATACGGGCTTTTTAAATCTCCATGGAGTTGTTTAGGCAAATAAAATCTTAAATCATCATAAGCGAAATGTTGATTTTTTGCAAGAAACTCCTCCACAATTTTTTCGTTTTCCTCCGGCTCTATACTGCATGTACTGTAAACTAAAATTCCACCAGGCTTTACATATTTAGACGAGACTTCAAGGATTTTCCCTTGCTCTTTTTTTAAATCACTTATGTCTTTGGGTTTTTTCGACCATTTTATGTCAGGTTTCCTGCCAATGACTCCCAAGCCCGAACATGGGGCATCGATTAAAACTTTGTCAAATGTATTCTGAAGCATCTCGTCCAGGACTTTGGCATCTTTAACCTGAGTCTCCACAATGGTGGTTTTTAATCGTTTTGCGTTCTCTTCTATGAGCTTCACTCTATGGGGATGAATATCCCATGAAACAATTTTCCCCTGGTTCTCCATAAGAGCAGCCATATGGGTGGTTTTGCCTCCCGGAGCAGCTGCCACATCCAGGACTTTATCACGGGCTTTAACTCCAACGGCAAGGGATGCAATTATTGAACTTTCGTCTTGGACAGTGAAAAGGCCCTCTTTAAAACTCTCTAATTGGTGTATGGGCGGTGACTTTGTAATATATATGGCTTCTTCCGCAAACTGACCAGGAACGGCATGGACACCTTCTTCGGCTAATCGCTTTAACAATTCTTCCCTGTTTGTTAAAAGGGTATTTACTCTAATACATAATTTGGGGGGCTCGTTAAAAGCTTTACACAACTTTTCAGTAAAATCAGCCCCAAATAAATCAATCCATCTGTTTATCATCCAGGAGGGAAAAGAGTAGTATATGGATAAATATTTTGCCAAGTCTTTGTCCTTGTCTGGATATTCCACTCTTTCTTTATTTCTGAGAGCATTTCTCAAAACAGCATTGGTAAAATTTGCGGCTCTCTGGCCTTCATATTTTTTTACTAAATTCACCGACTCGTTGACAGCAGCAAAATCTGGCACTTTGTCCAAAAAATATGCCTGGTATATTCCCAGTCTCAGGGCATTTTTTACAAAAGAAGTTATCTTGGACAATTTTATTTTGGAAAATTGCGATATTATATGGTCTAGCAAAAGTTTGTTTTGTATTACTCCATTAACTAATTGAGTAATAAGAGCTCTATCCTTTTGAGAAATGTCGTCTGTTAAATATTTACTTAAAAGCAAATTGCTGTAGGAGCCGGCATGGGTTTTTACCAAGATAGATATAGCTACTTCCAAAATCAATGGCTTCTTTTACCTTAGCCAAATCAACCTGGGTATTCTTACAGGGTCCCTCAGGTCTTATATTTAATATTCCCATTACCGGCAAAGGATTTGTGTCAATTATGCCCTCAGTTAAATCCCTTTCGCAGGCAATTGCAATAATTGCCTTGGGTTTGGTATCTTTAACTTTCTTTCGGGCCAATGTTCCACCGGGAACCACGGCCAGGTTAACACCATACTTTTTGCTTATCATCAGGAGTTTGTCTATATCACATCGGCCACAGTGCCGGCAGTTATTTGCATCAGCAGTGATTTTATATGGACAATCCCACTTCTGCAGGCAATGCGGTGCCAAAATAAGTATATCTTCAGGTTTTAAATTAAAGTAATGACTTTGGAGTAATTTGTTGTTTACTTCAATATAGGAACTTTTTATGACGTCATTGGGTATGTGCAGGATTTTTCCTAAAGCCAAAACTAAGGGAAACAGCAGATTAATTGAGGTATTCATTAAACCTTCTAAACCAAAAAACCTCTTTACGCCCAAAAGAGTCATAACAACTCCCGCAAGGCTGATACCAACTATTAAAATAAATAAACTGAGGATAGCAACTATAGCCAGCAGTAAATATCGATACCAGTACCCAAATCTATTGTAATAGATAAAAATTCCGGAAACTATCATTCCTAAAATCAGCAGCACACTGGCCGAAAGTAATCCTATGAAAATCCTTTTTTTTATTTTCGTGGTCTCTCTGTTTTGACTAACTATCTGCAAAGAAATCTCCCTCTTTAAACTGATGGCCTATAAAATATTCGGTAGCTTTCATCCGTTTTCCACCAGCTTCCTGAAGTTCTATTACTAGAATATCTTCTGTACCGGTACCCACAAGGAAACCTTCATCTTTTATCAAACCTCTGAACTTGCCCGGTGCAGGTTCTTTGCCAGAAGTAAAAGTCCTTGCCTTAAATATTTTAATAGACTTGCCATTACGGGTTGTATATGCACAGGGCCAAGGGTACGTGCCCCTTATTAGATTGACGATTTCCTCAGCGCTTTTTGACCAATCGATCTTCCCTATTTCCTTCTTCAGTATTGGAGCATATGTTGCTTTTTCATTGTCTTGGGGCTTTTTAATAATTTTGCCAGATTTTATATGTTCCAAAGTAGTAAGGAGCAGTTTTCCTCCTAATACTGAAAGCTCCTTAGAAAGGTCTAGTGCTGTCCAATCTTCTCTTATCTCTATTGGCTCCTGCAGGAAAATATCGCCTGTGTCTAGACCTTCGTCCATCCACATAGTGGTTACACCGGTGACTTTTTCACCGTTTATAATTGCCCACTGGATGGGAGCAGCGCCTCGGTACTTAGGCAAAAGGGAAGCATGGACATTGATACAGCCGATTTTTGGAATTTCCAGCACCTGACGAGGCAGTATTTGTCCAAAAGCCACTACCGCAATTAAATCAGGCTTAAAAGAATCTAAAGCTTTGATAAAATCCTCATCTCTGACCTTTTCAGGCTGATATACAGGAATATTGTATTTCATAGCCAAAGCTTTAACAGGCGGTGGAGTGATTATTCGCTTTCTTCCAACAGGTCTATCTGGCTGGGTGACAACTGCTATAATATCAATATTTTCTTTTATCAACATTTCAAGGGGAGTTGCCGCAAATTCAGGAGTACCCATAAATACAACTCTCATTTTTATCCCTCGCTATCAGGTTCAATAAATTTAGTGGCTTTATCAATAAAAAGGATTCCATCCAAATGGTCTATCTCATGGCAAAAGGCCCTAGCCAGCAAATCCTCCCCTTCTATCTCATAAGGTTTGCCCCATTTGTCCTGAGCTCTTACCTTAACTCGCGTGGGCCTTGGCACTTCACCAACTACACCTGGGATACTTAGACACCCTTCTGGCTGTGTTATTTCTCCTTCACTTTCTATGATTTCAGGGTTTACAAGCACTATGGGCCCTTCGCCTACATCTATTACAACTACTCTTTTTAATATGCCAATTTGCGGCGCAGCAAGGCCTACACCCTCTGCCTCCCTCATAGTTTCAAGCATATCTTCTATGAGAGTGTGGAGACGCTCATCAAACACATCTACCTTTTTTGATTTTTTTCGCAAAACCTCATCGCCATATTTTCTAATCTTTCTTAATGCCAAAAGATTCCCTCCTATAGCAAATCCTGGGGATCCATATCCCAAGCCATATCTACAGAGCTGTTAGTGCTTATTTTCCGCATTTCATTGCAAATTTCCGTTAGTATTTGGACTTGCTTACTCTTTAATAATATGTTGTATCTATAGTTTTCTTTGATCCTTGATTTAGGGGCTGGAACTGGACCGTAAATTATAATCTCTCTATCGTGCTTTTCATTTAATATTGTTTTTACCCTTTCTGCTTCTTTCCTTACTTCCTCCTCATGCCGGCCTTTGAATCTAATGTTTAACATATGGCAAAAAGGAGGATATAGTGCCTTATGGCGTATTTTAAGTTCCTCTTGATAGAAACCTGTGATGTTTAAATTGCAAGCTGCCTTTATTGCAAAAGATTCAGGAGCATATGTTTGCACATAAACTCTGCCAGGAATATCCCCTCTTCCAGCTCTTCCAGCTACTTGAGTTATCAGCTGAAAAGTGCGCTCGCCACATCTAAAATCCGGAATATTCAGTGCAGTATCAGCACTTACAATCCCAACAAGAGCCACATTGGGAAAATCTAGGCCTTTTGCCACAGCCTGAGTCCCTATAAGAATTTGAGCTGCACCTTTTTTAAAGGCAAGGAGCATTTTTTCCATAGAGCCCTTTTTAGATGTGGAATCAGAGTCAATCCTAAGTGTTCTGGAGTCGGGAAAAAATTTTCTAGCTTCCTGTTCTACTTTTTCTGTGCCAGCTCCAAAATATCGGATATTTTCACCGCTGCACTGGGGACATAAATCCGGTGCTTTCACAGTATATCCGCAATAATGGCATTTTGCACTTTTTTCATTAAAATGATATGTCATGGAGATATCACAGTACCTACATTTCAAAACAAACCCACAATCCCGACAAAGGACAAAAGTAGAATGACCTCTGCGATTTAAAAAAAGAATTACCTGCTTATTGGCATCTAAAGTTGCCTTAATACCTGCTAACAATTTTCTGCTAAAAATATGGCGATTGCCTGCTTTTAGCTCTGATTTCATATCGATAATTTCCATCTTGGGCAATGGCCTTCCAAAAACCCTTTTTGTTAGTTTAACAAGAGCGTATTCTCCCTTTGCTGCCTTGTAATAAGATTCAACAGATGGTGTAGCACTTCCTAAAATCAGCATTGCATTTTCATGTCTTGCCCGGAACTGGGCTACAAGCCTAGCATCATAATATGGATGTTCCCCATTTTTGTAGGAGGCCTCATGCTCTTCATCTATTATAATAATGCCCAAATCCTGTATAGGTGCAAATATTGCCGACCTTGCCCCTATGACGACAGTGGCACTGCCTGAATATATCCTTTGCCATTCGTCAAATCTCTCTCCCGGTGAAAGTCTGCTGTGGATAACAGCAATCTTTCCGGGAAATCTCTGGCGAAATATTGAAAGCATTTGTGGTGTTAATGAGATTTCAGGCACCAACGTATACCTCTGTCTTCCCGCTTCCAGTGACACCATATACGAGGGTCGTTTTTTTTGAACTAGAATAGATATCAGCTATTGTTCTTACGGCCTTTAGCTGTTGCTCTGTCAGATTAACCGGCCCGTAGCTACTTCCAGCACTTACCACCATAGGCTTTCTTCTGACAACTTTATACTCTTTTTTTATAATTCCCTTTTTAATAAGAGCTGTCAATGCTGATCTTACCGATGAAAGAGAAATCTTAAGTCCACCTGATATGTCTTGGGCAGTAGAGGAACCGTTTTTTCTGATAAATTCATATACTTGCTTTTGGACATATGCTCTACTTGAAATGGCCTTTTCTCCAGAACTAATGGAATAAACTGTAAGCATTTTTGTGCTGGCTTTTGGTGGAAGCATCAATTTTAAAAAATCAATAACTGCTGTGCCATAATATTTGGCAAGGGCCCTTGATAAATCCATTAGACAACTTGGCAAAGATATATCCTCTTTGCATATGATTTTTTTTAGCTTAAAATCAGAGGGAGTCTCCGTTAGCTCTGTAAGCTGTGTCACCACCCCTGAAACTTTTATGTTGTTAAAAGGAACCCGCACTAAGTCACCTACATTTATTGAGGAGGCTAGACTCTCTGGAACAAGATATGAATATTCTTTTTTGGCCCGAGGATGTTTTACATCCACAGCCACCAAAGCGCATGTAAACAAAAAACCTCCCCCTTAAAAAATAAAAAACCCAAAGATTTCCGGTTTACTGTAAATATAACAGCACCCTATCTAGAATCTCGTTAGCTAAATCTCTTTTTAGCATCTTGGGCAGGCTTTCAATTCGACCGTCTCTATGCAAAATTTTAACAATATTAGTGTCTCCGGCAAATCCTGCACCGGCTTCAGTCAAATCATTTACCACAATAAAATCTAAGTTTTTTCTTTTAAGCTTATCTTGTGCATTAGCTGTCACATTGTCAGTTTCTGCAGCAAATCCAATGAGCACTTGAGTTTCCTTTTTGTTTCCCAATTCTTGTAGGATATCTGGGTTCTTTTTAAGCTCTAAAGTTAAATTTAAGCCTTGCTTTTTTATTTTTTTATGTTTTATTTCTTCTGGCGCATAGTCAGCTACAGCTGCCGACTTAATAACCACATCTACATCAGCATAATACTTCATAACAGCATTATACATTTCTTCGGCAGTATTAATACATATAAATTCCTCTAAACCTATGGGAGGAGTAAGATTGGTGGGGCCTGATATTAAAATGACCCTTGCGCCTCTTTGAATGGCCTTTTCTGCCAAGGCATAGCCCATCTTCCCAGAAGAGTGATTAGTAATAAATCTAACCGGATCAATAGGTTCTCTAGTAGGCCCTGCGGTTATTAAAAACCTTTTGTCTTTTAAATCTCCATCTTTACCCAAAATAACTTTTATATGTTCAACGATAATTCTAGGCTCGGGGAATCTGCCCTTCCCACTGTAGCCACAAGCCAAATCCCCTTCTTCAGGTTCTAACACAAAGATACCAAATTTTCTTAATGTGGCAATATTTCGCTGGGTTATGGGATTTTCGTACATATTTACATTCATAGATGGTACTACTATTATTTTAGCCTTGGTGGCAAGCAGCGTTGTTGTAAGCATATCGTCCGCTATTCCCGCTGCCATTTTGGCGATGACATTTGCTGTAGCAGGTGCAATTAAAAATATATCTGCTTTATCTGCCAGGGCTACATGTTCAACCTCCCAGCGGGGAGGTTCTTTAAACATATCTGTAATTACAGGATTTTGGGATAGAACCTGAAAAGTGAGGGGGGTTACAAATTCACAGCCTGATTTTGTCATGATGACTTGAACTTGGGCACCGGATTTTTTTAAAAGTCGCACCAGTTCCACAGACTTATACGCTGCAATGCCTCCAGTAACACCTAGGACCACAAATTTATCCTTGAGCATACTGCACCTCAGTCATTTTTTTTGGTTTTATCCCTGTATATGTTAATTTTTTGTGCATCTAATTCAAATAAAGCAATTGAAACCGGTTTTTTCGTTTTTACATCAACCACTTCTTTTGCACCGTCTACCAACTGACGAGCTCGCTTTGCTGTGGCTACGGCAATGGTATATTTGCTGTCATATTTTTCAATAAGTGAGTCTATGGACGGATTCATCATTGGCCCATTCCTCCCTTAGTTTTTTTAGTAATTCCATGTTCCTGGATATTCTGCACCTTTCTGCTAAAATTATCGATTGTAGACACAAAGCTGCTTGATTTAAGTCATCATTTAAAACAATATAATCATAATCCAATGCTGCTTTCATCTCATCAGCAGCACATTTCATTCTAAGCTCGATTGAGTCCTTACTGTCTTTGCCTCGCTTTATAATGCGTTTTTTCAATTCATCAAAATTAGGCGGTGAAATAAAAATGAAAATGCCTTCAGGATAATTTTTCTTGACTTGAGCTGCCCCCTGAATGTCTATTTCAAGGACCACATCTTTTCCTTCCCGAAGCATCTGAAAGACTTTATCCTTTGGGGTGCCATAGTAGTTATTGTAAACCCTAGCCCACTCTAAAAATTCGCCCTTTTGTATTTTTTCTTCAAAGACTTCAGGGCTCATAAAAATGTAGTTTCGACCGTCAACCTCTCCCACTCTTGGAGGCCTGGTTGTGGCAGAAATAGATAAAAAGAGGTTCTCAACTCTGTTTAAAAGTATTTTGCACAATGTCCCTTTTCCTACTCCAGAAGGCCCTGAAATGACTATTAATAAACCTTGATTTGAAGTATCATCATTTATCCTCTTGCTCATCTTCAGCTTCATCTTCCATTACATTTTTATCATTGCCTAATCGGTGGGCCACCGTTTCAGGTTGAACTGCAGATAGCACCACATGATCACTGTCAGTTATAATAACAGCACGGGTTCTTCGACCATATGTAGCATCAATGAGCATCCCCCGATCTCTGGCCTCCTGAATGATTCGCTTTATAGGGGCAGATTCAGGGCTTACTATTGCAATGATACGATTTGCCGATACTATATTTCCAAATCCAATGTTAACAAGTTTAATATCCACACTTATACCTCCTGAAACTTCATTCTATGTTTTGAACTTGCTCTCGTATTTTTTCTAACTCACTTTTTATATCGATAATTTCTCTAGAAATACTATAATCCGATGCCTTTACTGATATTGTATTTGCCTCTCGAAACATCTCTTGAGCAATAAAATCCATCTTTTTGCCTACAGCTCCACTGGAGCTTGATAACTCTTGCATTTGAGCGAGATGGCTCTCAAGTCTGACAACTTCTTCAGTGATATTGGATTTCTCTGCAAATAATACTGCTTCTGCCTCTATTCTGTCCTGGTCAAAGGTAACATCTGTATATACTCTTCGCAGATTTTGCAGCAGTTTTTCTCTATACTCTTGAGGAACCACATCTGCGCGCTCTTTTATTAGCTGTACTTTACTCTTGATAAGCTCAAGCCTTGCATTTAAATCCTTCCAGAGGTTTTCGCCCTCCTTTGTCCGCATTATAATTAGATTATCTAGAGCTTGGTCTAAGGCAGGCATCAAAGATTCCCATAGTTCTCCTTCTGCAACAGCATCTTCTTCCAGTTTTAAAACATCAGGCAGCAAGGAAAGCAGTGACAATGAAATTGGCCCTTCAAAACCAACTTCATTTTTTAACTCTATCAATTTTTTATAGTAATTGCTGGCGAGATTTTTGTCAATTTTTATATCAACTGGAAGGTTTTCATCGTATAAATTTACAAAGACGTCCAGTCTGCCTCGTTTTATTTTTCCCTTAATATGATTTTTTATCTTGTCGTCTAAAAAAAGCCAGGGTTTTGGTAGCCTTACAAACACCTCCAAAAATCTGTGGTTCACCGAGCGAATCTCTACAACAAAATGAAATTTGCCTTGATTTTCACCACGGCCATAGCCAGTCATACTTCTGATCATCGCAAACTCCCTTTATGTAAACAATAAATGATAAATCTACTAAACCAGGGCTAATCCCTGGTTTTATCAATAATCGTCTAAATTATTATATCATTTTATTGTGGTTTAAACAACAAATATTGACTCTTCAAAAAGCCAGCCTTTAGTGTTATACTAAAGTCCAATAAGGAGGTACTAATTATGCCTTTTGACGGTATAGCCCTTTATGGAACAGTCCATGAATTAAGACAGCTGCTAGAAGGCAACAGAATAACTAAAATCTACCAACCAAATAAACATGAACTTGTTTTTTTTATTGGCTTAAGCAGAAAAGAATACAAATTGGTTTTGTCAGTTGATCCTGTAAATTGCAGAATCCATATGGCTGATACTGTAACTGAAAATCCCTCATCTCCTCCCATGTTTTGCATGCTGCTTAGAAAGTATCTCTTGGGAGGAAAAATTATTTCTATTTCCCAAAAAGGGTTAGAGCGGATTGTGGAAATTTCCATAAGCAACACTGATGAATTCATGCAGCTTAAAGAATATAAGCTTATCATTGAGGTGATGGGTAAGCACAGCAATATAATATTAACTGACAGCCAGTACAAAATAATAGATTCTATAAAGCGGATTAGCTTTGAAGTAAATAGGCACAGAGAAATTTTGCCTGGTAAAATCTATTCCAATCCCCCTTTGGAAGAAAAGGTAGATCTGATATCTGTTGATGAAGACTATGTTTCTATTGCCTTGAAAAAAACATCCGCGTCAAAAGAACAAAAGACATTGAGCAAATGGATTTTAGATAGTTTCGCCGGTTTTTCAGGAGTTTCAGCACAAGAAATTGCCATGAGAGCTAATGTGTACCATAAAATACCTGTATCACAACTCACTGATGTACAGATTGAAGAAATTGCCAAAGTCTTTTTAAGGCTGCGAGAAAACCTGCTACAGCATAATTTTGAGCCTCATATTTATTTTAATCACAAGACTAAAGAGCCGGTAGATTTTTGGATATTTCCCATGGCCTTATATGAAAAAGAACATAAATTATCCGAAAACTTTACCGCAAACGAAGCAGTTAGCATTTTTTACCAACATAAAAGAGATGTCTTAGCCTTTAAGTCTTTAAAAGAAAGCTTAAAATCACAAGTTGTAAAACATATTAAAAAAACTAGACAAAATCTGGCATATTTAGAAGAAAGGTTAAACAAAACATCAGATTTAGAAAAGTACAAACTGTGGGGAGATCTTTTATCAGCCAATTTGTATCAAATAAAACCCGGCCAAAACCAGGTTTTGCTGCCGAATTTCTATAATCAAAATGAGAAAATTCTAATCCCCTTAAACGAAAAGCTGACGCCTTCCCATAATGCCCAAATTTATTTTAACAGGTATAAAAAACTAAAAGCCACTAAGGAAATTGTAAAGAAAAGAATCAATGATGCTTTAATGGAAATAGAGTATTTGGAAAGCACTTTCTTAAACATTGAGCAAAGCAAGAATATAGAGGACCTGTCAGAAATTCTGCAGGAGTTAGAATCCCAAAATTATATTAAAAGGACTAAACAAAAAAGGCATAAGGTAGAAGTGTCTAAGCCTCTGCGATTTAAGTCTTCCGACGGCACTATAATTTACGTAGGCAAAAACAATCGACAAAATGATTTTCTCACCTTTAAAAAGTCAAAGCCTGATGATATATGGCTTCATGCCAAAAATACACCAGGCTCTCATGTCATAATTGAAACACAAGGAAAGGTTGTAAGTGACGAGACATTGACTGAAGCTGCTATTTTGGCTGCATACTTTAGCAATGGGCGAGACAGCAGTAATGTTCCGGTGGATTATACCCTTGTCCGCCATGTTAAAAAACCATCAGGGGCTAAACCCGGTTTTGTCATATACGATCGTCAGAAAACTCTATATGTGACACCAGATGAAAAAACTGTCAACAATTTATCGCTTTAGTATTACTACACTGTTTTCTCCGTCAACCTCAGTTAGCTTAACTTCCACTATTTCTTCCCTGGATGTGGGAACATTTTTTCCTACAAAATCCGGTCTTATGGGCAATTCCCGATGCCCTCTATCTATTAATACTGCCAACTGTATGGTCCTAGCCCGCCCTAGATCCGCTAGAGCATCAAGGGCGGCTCTAACTGTCCTGCCTGTATATATGACATCATCTACTAAAACTATTCTTTTGTCAGTGATTTCAAAGGGTATTTCAGTTTTATGCACAACAGGCGAAGGCGCAAGGCGGGATAAGTCATCACGATAAAGAGTTATATCTAAAATGCCTACTGGAATCTCTACACCCTCAATGGAAAAAATATACTCAGCCAGTCTCTTGGCAAGGGGTACTCCCCTTCGCCTTATGCCTACTAATGCTAAGTCTTCGACCCCTTTATTTTTTTCCACTATCTCATGACTAATCCTTATTAGCGCACGATTTATTGACTGCTCGTCCATTATACGCGCTTTTTCTTCCATTTTACTCCCCCATTTTTTCTTTTCTTAAAATTTCTAATATGGAATTCATATCATCAGGCATCGGTGCCGTAAACTCAATATACTTGCCTGTCCTCGGATGATAAAAACCGAGTTTATAAGCGTGTAAGGCTTGCCCTTTTATATTAAAAGGCGGTTTCTTTCTAGAATAAACTGGGTCTGCCACAACAGGGTGGCCTATGTACTGCATATGTACTCGTATCTGATGAGTTCTACCTGTTTCAATGGTAATTTCAAGAAGGGTAAATCCCTCAAATCTCTCAATTACTTTAAAGTGGGTAATAGCATCCCTGGAACTCTTTGACGTTACTTGCATCTTAGTTCGTTTTACCATATGTCTGCCGATGGGAGCATTTATGGTGGCCTTATCCTCCCGAACATTTCCCCATACTAAAGCCTGATAAACTTTAGTGACTTCCCGATTTTTAAATTGTTTTGATAAACTCATGTGGGCTTTGTCAGTCTTTGCTAAAACTATTGCCCCAGATGTATCTTTGTCCAGTCGATGGACTATACCAGGGCGCAGCAAGCCACTTCTAACTGATAAATTCTTGGTGTGAAAGAGCACGGCATTTATAAGGGTGCCGGAAAAATTGCCAGGAGCAGGATATACTACCATGCCTCTGGGTTTATTGACAACTAAAATGTCGTCATCTTCAAAGATAATATCCAAAGGTATGTTCTCAGGGGCTATGGAGGGTTCCGGTGGCGGCGGTACATCCACCAATATGTAATCTTCTGCTTTTAGTTTGTAGTTGGGTTTGACAACGGCGCCATTTACCTTTATCCAGCCTTCCAAGATTCCTTTTTGCAAAAAACTTCTTGATTCCTGTAAGTTTTCGGCTAAAAAGACATCCAACCGCTTTTTTACATCTTCTTTTGCAATTATAAATTCGTATTTGTTGCTCAAGTTCTACCTCCTGTTTTATAGGCTTTGAAAATCAG
>JAMNZY010000053.1 GCA_023622055.1 Bacillota bacterium | reverse complement strand
CCCTCTTTTGATAGCAACTTCCCAAGCTTACCCGCCGTTGTTGTCTTCCCTGAGCCTTGAAGACCCACTAACATTATAGTAGTAATATCTTTTGAAAAATTGATCTTGCTGTGGGTTGAGCCCATCAAATCAGTCAATTCTTCATTTACTATTTTTATAACCTGCTGTGCCGGAGTCAAGCTTTCCATAACTTCCTGGCCTATTGCCCGCTCAGTAATCCGAGAAATCAGGTCTTTAACAACTTTAAAGTTCACATCTGCTTCCAAAAGGGCAAGCCTAACTTCTCTCATGGCTTGTTTTACATCTGCTTCGGAAAGTTTCCCTTTCCCCCGCAGTTTTTTAAAAATATCACCTAATTTCTGAGTCAGTGACTCAAAAGCCAATCTATACACCACCTTCCTTGAGCAATGAGGCCACACGGTTGTAAATATCCTTGTATTTTTCCTTGTAATCCGCAGCCAGCCCCGGCTCTAATTCTTCAAGAAGCCTAAGGGTTTCCTCAATTGCTTTCCTTCGGGATAAATATTTTTCCACCATACCTAATTTTTTTTCGAAATTTTGCAGTATGTTTTGGGAGCGGCGAAGGATATCATAGACCCCTTGCCTTGTTATTCCGCTGTTTTCTGCAATTTCACCGAGGGACAAGTCGTTTATATAATACTGCTCAAAGATATCCCTTTGTTTTTTTGTTAAAAAATCTCCGTAATAATCAAATAAGAGATTGAGTTTTGTAATATTATCCACTTAAGTCACCTGTAAAGTATTTGTCCTTTACACCTGTTTTATTTTACATAAAGTTTTGCACGAAGTCAACTGTTTTGAGGAATTATTTTATACTCTTTATGTGCGAAGATAACGGCACCTCAACCTAAAGCCATACCTGTTATTTTAAAAGCTTGGCCCTGCACTACGCAGGGTTTCACGGGCAATTTGGCATCCTGCCAAGTGCCCGTCAGCGTGCCTCCTGCACGCTGACCCTGCTTCGTTTGTGCCAAGCTTAAAAATAACGACGGTCTGGCTAAAGGTTTCGCTTGCCGTTATCTTCGCACTAAAATTTAAAAGCAGCTAACACATATTGAAATTTACTATGAAAATATAGCTTCTGTAAAGGCTTGGGGATCAAATTCCTCTAAATCTTCTATGCCTTCGCCAATGCCGATATACCATACAGGTATTTTAAGCTCTGAGGCAATGGCCACAGCTATACCGCCTTTTGCAGTGCCATCTAATTTTGTCAGGATAATTCCCTGAAAATCCACTGCTTCTTTAAAGGTCTTTGCCTGGATTAATGCATTCTGACCTGTAGTAGCATCTAAAACCATAAGACTCACTACACTCGCTTCAGGGTATTCTTTTTGACAGACCCTGTAGAGTTTTTTGAGTTCTTCCATTAAATTCTTTTTGGTGTGAAGTCTGCCTGCTGTATCGCAAATTATCAAGTCAGCTTTTCTGGCCTTTCCTGCCTGCAGGGCATCAAAAAGCACCGATGCAGGGTCTGCCCCTTCTTGATGTTTAATTACATCTACCCCCACCCGATTGCCCCATATTTCCAGTTGGTCAATGGCCGCTGCCCTAAAAGTGTCTGCAGCAGCCAAAATAACCTTTTTACCCTGGTTTTTATATTTGTTGGCCAATTTACCTATAGAGGTAGTTTTGCCTACTCCATTGACACCTACAACTAACATTATGGTAGGGGAGGGCAAAGAAATTTTGCTTTGGGGAAAAAGATTTATAATCTCCTCTTTAAGTTTTTGTTTCAGCTCTTCTGGACTGTTTATTCTCTTAGATTCTTCCTTCAATACTTCTATAAGTTCTAAAGTAGTATTTACTCCAACATCTGAAGCTATCAGCAGTTCTTCCAGCTCCTCAAAAGTTTCCTCATCAATCTTCTTGGTAAATTTTAATAAGTTGTCAAACTTTTCACTGAAGTTTTTTCTTGTCTTGCTTAAACTCTCTTTTAACCTGTTAAAAAAGCTCATTTACTTCACCTCGTTTTTATTATACCATTTTTACTGCCAAAACCTTTGATACTGCAGTTTCTTCCATGGATATGCCGTATAAAGCATCAGCTATTTCCATTGTGGCTTTTCTATGTGTAATGATGATAAATTGAGTATGCCTTGAAACCTTTTTTAGATACCTCGTAAACCGTGTGATATTAACATCATCTAAAGCCGCTTCAATTTCATCTAAGACACAAAAGGGTGTTGCTTTAGTATTTAAAATCGCAAAAAGCAATGCTATAGCCGTAAGTGCCCTCTCTCCACCTGATAAAAGTGAGATGTTCTGGAGCTTTTTCCCAGGAGGTTGAGCATTTACTTCTATTCCACAATCCAATATGCTGCCATCGCCTTCTATTATCAGCTCTGCCCTGCCACCTTCGAAAAGTTCTGTGAAAACCCTGTTAAACTCCACGTTGATTTTGCTAATAGTTTCAAGGAGCATTTTTTCCATGGCCTTTGTCACATCTTCTATTATATTGTCTAGGTTTGCCTTCCCTTTGATTAAATCATCCCGCTGCGACACTAAAAATTCGTATCTTGCTTTTAGATTGTCATAATCTTCTATAGCTTTCATGTTCACAGGGCCCAGGGATTCAATTTGATTTTTTAAAGATTCCAGCTTTCTTTTAATATCTTCAATACTATAAGTATCTTCTTTATACATTAGGGCTTTATCAAAGGTAAGAGAATATCGCTCATATAACTGATGGTCAATTTGATTTATTTCTATATTCGTGGTTGCTTCTTGAATACGCCAGTTGTGCAGTTTTGTTTCAATTTCATGGCTCTCTTTTTCAAGTTTGTTTAATTCTTCCTGGGCTTTGTTTAGGTTAAATTTCGTCATGTCTCTTTCTACTCTCAAAGACTCAAGAAGTTCTTCGTGTTGTTTTTTTACATTCATCAAATTTTTTAAATTGCTCTCTAAATCTATAAGCTTTTTCTCAATTAAGCCAGTAGTTTCTTCATTTTGTTTAACTTTTTCTTGATACCGTTTTATTTCATCCATGTTAAATCTTACATTCTCTTCGATGGATTCCATGCTTTGACTTATGGCAGCTTGTTCTTGTTTGAAAGACGCCAGTTTTACTTTTAGCTGAGTTATCTCTTCAGAAACTTTCTCCTTAATCTCTTTGCTTTTGTCAAGCTCTTCTTGCAGACTTTTTACCATATTTTGGGTAGAAGTGTTCTGTACGTCAATACTTCCTATGTCCCTCTCCAGCAAAGCAATTTGTGCGACAATTTCTTGAAATTCTCTTTGAATTTGATCCTTTTCCTCTTTTAATAGTTTTTCCCGCTGCTTTCTTTCCGTTAAAAGGTATTGTTTTTCTTGAAGCTGTTTCTTTAAAACTTCCAATTCTGATTTTGCGGAGTATAAGCTATCGGTGGTGTCTTCAATAAGTTTTTGCTTTTCCTTAATTTCATTTCTCAATTTTTGATTGTACTGTTTCAGGCCCGCCAGTATAGTATCCAGCTCGCTGATTTGCCTTTCACAGTCATTTATTTGTCTTTTTCTCGACAATAAAAAATTTGAACGCCTTTGACTTCCGCCAGTTATTGAACCTCCAGGGCTCAGCACCTCACCCTGAACCGTTACAATTTTGAAAGTAAAGCTACACTGCTTTGCAAGCTTTATAGCATCTTCCAGAGAAGTTGATACTAAAACCCTTCCCAAAAGGTATGCTAATGGGGCAAAGTATTTTTTATCAAAAGTAATCAAATTTAATGCCGGCCCTATACACCCCTTGACATATAGATACTTTTCCTCACTTTTGTCAATGAGCCTGGGCTTTACAGTTGAAAGAGGTAAAAAGGTGACACGGCCATAATTGTTTCTCTTTAGAAAATCAATGGCCTTTTTTGCATTTTCTTCACTTTCACAAATTATATTCTGCATAGCCTGGCCCAAAGCAGTTTCAATGGCAATTTCATATTCTCGATTTACAGAAATCAAATCAGCAACAGAACCATAAATGCCCGGATCAGAATACTGCTTTTTTTTAAGGGCAATTAGCAAGTTCTTTACACCATACTGATATCCTTCATAATTTTCATCAATTTCTTTTAAGGCCCGCCAGCGAGAAGTAGCCACTGTCAACTCCTGTTGTTTTTGCATTTCAGTCTTTTCGCCTTTTTCAAGCTCTGCAGCTATCTCTTCTTTTAGAGCTACAAGTTCTTTAGCGTCACTCTCTAACTCATCACAGTAAGACTTAAGGCGGGCAATCTCTTGGCGAATATCAGAAATCTCTTTCAAAGTACTGCTATTAGCTTCGTCTATTTGCAATATTTCATTTTCAATTTGATTTAAACGCTTTTCTAAATTGGCTTTTAATGTATCCAACTTGGAAATGGCATTTTTCTTTTCAGAAACATGATTTAAAAATTCTATGACATCACTTTGTGCACTTTCAATTATGCTTTGTTTTGAACTTATTTCTTCATTTAAAGAAAGCAGTTTTTTTTCTTTTTCTTCTAAAGTCAACTCAAGTTGATTGATAACTTTTATCTTATCTTCAAGAATATCAGCTTTTAATTTCAGGCTCTTTTTGGATGCTTCCAAGTCTTCATGGTGTTTCTGGATACTTCTGGCAAAATCCTGGTTTGCAGTTTCCAGTCTTTCTTTTTCCTTTGTTGCCACTTCCAGGTCTTTTTTTAAATCTTTTATTTCACTGTCTACTTTATAGAAATCCCTTTGAGCTTTTTCATATGCTGTTTCAATATCATTTTGTTTTGATTTATACTCTGCTATTTTTCCTTTAGTTACTTTTATTAAATTATGTAATTCTGTTAATGAATTTTGGCTATTTTGGAGCTTATCCGTTATCTCCTTTAGTTTTTTTTGCCTGCTTTCTCTTTCAGATAACAGTAAATTTATATCAAATTTTTTATAAGCTGAACTAAGTTCCTTATACTTTAATGCTATATCCTTTTGCAAGGCTAAAGGTTCCAATTGGTTTAACAATTCAGCAATAATATTATCTATTCGTGAAATATTGTCCATGGTCTCTTCAAGTTTTTTTTCTGCCTCTTGTTTCCTAACTCTATGTTTGGAAATTCCAGCAGCCTCTTCAAAAACCACTCGCCTTTCTTCTGGCCGACAAGCAAGTATTTCATCTATCTGCCCTTGGCTTATAACTGAATAACCGGCTTTCCCAACTCCTGAATCCATTAATATCTCCTGAATATCTTTTAATCTGCAGGGAGTTTTATTTATGAAAAACTCACTTTCCCCAGAGCGAAAGGTTCGACGAACAAAACTTATTTCAGAATAATCCAGGGGGATTAAGCGGTCAGAATTGTCAAGAGTAATGGCAACTTCCGCCATGCCCATGGGCTTTTTCAAATGGCTGCCTGCAAAAATCACATCTTCTAACTTGTATCCTCTAAGATTTTTTATGCTTTGCTCGCCAAGCACCCACCTAATGGCATCAATTATATTGCTTTTTCCGGTGCCATTTGGACCTACTATTGCATTAATTCCTGGCTGAAATTCTAGTTCTACTCTATTGGCAAAAGATTTAAAGCCGTGAATTTCGATTCTTTTTAAATACAAGGCATCACCCCCTACCTTTCCAATTCTAACACAAGCCGCAGAAAAAAAGAACTAATTTATCACATGTTTTGCCTCAACTATCAATCTTTTTACAAGATAAGTGCCAACTCCAATAATACTTTCAATGTGCAAAAAATGACTAATTGACTTATCAAAGAGAATAGTTGCGTTGGCAGGAATTTCTTCATCTCCTTCCCAAATAGCTACATATGTGCAAACTTTGGGAAATACATGAAAAAACGCCGATGCGGTACCTAAAGTTCCCGGACAACCGCCTAGTTTATTGGCACAAGACAGAAAAAGTTTGCTATCTCGACCAAAAGTTTTTATAAGTCCTTTAATTGAATCTCGGAAAAAAGCCGGATAAAATAAAATGCCTCCATTTGGAATTTCTTTTAGACTGATCCATTTATGTTCTAAATCTTGTTTTTTTGTAAAATAAGTTAGGTAGTGGAGGATGAGGATGGTAAGCTCAACACTTGCAAAAGCACCATCTTTTTCATTTATTATTGTTTTATTTTTTAAGTCTACAATATATTTTTCATTTAGATGCGGCACAGTAAATTGTTGTTTATCTTTTAAGTATGTAACCTCCATGAACTCAGCCACTTCTTCTGGAATTTTTTTAGAAAGAGCTTCCCAGCCTTTATTTATAGCAATGAAATAATTGTTTTCCATTACATATCTCCTTGGTAAGGTAATTAAAATATAAAAATATGTATGACATAAAAATACCTGTCTTTTAAGACAGGCTGCAAGACAGGTATTTTTTAATAATATTATCGGGGTTCTACAATAAATTTTATAGCCGTTCTTTCCTCACCATCAATTTCAATCTCTGCAAAAGCTGGAACAGTTATCAGGTCGATTCCATTAGGTGCAACAAAACCCCTTGTTATGGCTATAGCCTTCACTGCCTGATTAACGGCTCCGGCGCCTACAGCTTGAAGCTCTGCTACACCATTCTCTCTTAGCACTGCTGCTAAAGCCCCTGCCACAGATTTAGGCTTAGATTGAGCTGACACTTTTAGTACTTCCATTCTCATATATCCCCCTTAATCATGCATATTATTTTTTTATATTATGAGATATATATTCTATAGAGGTTATAAAATTCCTTCTTTTTGCAATATTATATTTTCCTATTTTCCTTTGATTTTCTCAAGGGCTGCTTTGGCAGCCTGCTGTTCTGCCTGTTTTTTGCTCTTTCCCACACCAGTGCCCAAAATCTCATCTTTCCAGACTGCTTCTACGTAAAACACCTTGTCGTGGTCTGGACCTGTTTCTTTTATTACCTTATACAAAACTCTACTACTATCTGTTTTTTGCAAGACTTCCTGAAGATTTGTCTTGTAATCTGTATCACCATCGCCATCTACAGCTTTTAAAATAGCTTCTTTTAATATTCCAATTATAAAGTCATAGGCACAGCTATAATTTTTATCTATGTAGATAGCGCCAATTAGTGCCTCAAGGGTATCTGCAAGAATTGAGTTTTTTTGCCGACCCCCTGTATTTTCCTCACCCTTGCCTAGAATAAGATAATCACCTAAGCCTAATTTTCTTGCCACCTTAGCCAGACTCGGTTCACAGACAATTAAAGAGCGAATTTTAGACATCTGACCCTCTGTAAAAAAGTTATAATTTTTATAAAGGTGTTCACTTATAACCAACTCAAGGACAGCGTCCCCCAAAAACTCAAGTCTCTGATTGTTGTCATGCGGTGGCAAGTCCTTTTCATTAGTTAAAGAGGGATGTATAAAGGCTTGGTTTAAGATGTTTATATCATTAAACTGTACCTTGATCTTTTCTTGCAAGCCATAGAGTTCTAATAACCTTTGTTTGCTAATAGTCATTTATTATACCCCATTGTATTTTTTAACAATTATACATGCATTGTGGCCTCCAAAGCCCATTGAGTTAGACAAAGCAACATTTACTGTTCGCTTTATGGATGTATTTGGAACATAATTTAAATCACACTCAGGGTCTTTGTTTTCATAGTTGATGGTAGGAGGAATTTCATCATTATAAACTGCTAAAGCTGAAGCTATAATTTCAACTGCACCTGCAGCACCTAACAAATGCCCTGTCATGGACTTGGTGGAACTTACCGCCAGCTCATACGCATGGTCGCCAAAAGTATTTTTTATAGCTAATGTCTCAAATTTATCATTTAGTGGCGTTGAAGTTCCATGGGCATTAATATAATCCACATCCTTTGGGGAAATGCCAGCATCAGATATTGCAGCTTTCATTGCTCGAGCTGCACCTTCCCCTTCCGGTGCAGGCTGAGTAAGATGATAAGCATCAGCTGTTGTGCCATAACCTATAATCTCACCATAAATCTTTGCATTCCTTTTTAAAGCATTATCCAAAGTTTCCAAAACAAGTATCCCTGCACCTTCTCCCATTACAAAACCGTCTCTGTCTCTGTCAAAAGGTCGACTGGCTCTCTTTGGTTCGTCATTTCTAGTGGATAGAGCTTTCATTGAACAAAATCCAGCCATAGAAAGCTCTGTTATAGGTGCTTCGGTACCTCCAGTTATTATAATATCAGCTTCCCCTCTTTGTAAAGTCCTAAAAGCTTCCCCAACAGCATTTGTGCCTGAAGCACAAGCAGTTACTACAGTGAAATTAGGCCCTTTTAATTCAAAGGTCATAGATACTTGCCCAGAAGCCATATTGACAATCATCATGGGGATAAAAAAGGGACTTATGCGTCGTGAGCCTTTAGTTAAAAGAGTTTTGTGCTGCTCTTCCCAGGTTATAGTCCCTCCAATACCGGAACCTAATATGACACCTGCCCTTGTCTTATCAATATTAGATAGGTCTAGACCTGAATCTTCAAGGGCCATCTTGGTTGCCGATATTGCAAACTGAGTAAACCTATCTAATCTTTTTAGTTCCTTTTTTTCTATGTAATATTCCGGGTTAAAGTCCTTTACTTCACCTGCTATCTTGGTAGGCAGGTCATTGGCATCAAAGCAGGTGATTTTATCTATGCCAGATTTGCCATTTATAAGGGAATCCCAAAATTTATTTAAACCAGTGCCAACTGGTGAAATTACACCCATTCCAGTAATTACTATACGTCTCCTTCTCATTTGGAAACCTCCTTTTGTATAGTTGTTGCAAAAATTTTTTATATTTGAACAGGATATCCCTGATAATAGATTCGATAAAAACAAAGTCCCGTAGATGAAGCTACGGGACATATTATGGTTATGCGGAGTGATTTTTTATGTAATCAAGGACATCTTGGACAGTCTTGATTTTTTCCGCATCTTCATCAGGTATTTCCATATCAAACTCTTCTTCAAAAGCCATAATCAGTTCAACAATATCTAGTGAATCAGCCCCTAAATCATCAATAAAAGAAGCTTCAGGAACTACCTGATCCTCATCAATGCCCAGTTGATCCGCAATAATCTGTTTGATTCTATCCAATGTCTCCATAACCTTCACCCCCTTCCTCAGTGCATATTATGATTAGTTTTACTTATTTTATTCCATATCTAAAATATTATAAAGTCATACCACCGTCAATAGCAATTAATTGTCCCGTTATGTATTCAGCTTTTTCAGATGCTAGAAAAGTTACTAGATTTGCAACGTCTTGTGGGCTTCCAAGTCTTTTTAAGGGTATTCTTGAAACTATATCTTCATGCTTTTCGATAAGGGATGCAGTCATATCCGTCTTTATAAAACCTGGAGCCACTGCATTTACAGTAATTCCTCGGCTTCCCAGCTCCTTTGCTAAAGATTTGGTAAAGCCTATTATACCAGCTTTAGAAGCTGCATAATTGACTTGACCAACATTGCCATATATGCCTACTATAGAGGAAATATTGATTATTCTGCCCTTTTTTTGCTTTATCATGTATTTAACACAGGCTTTTGAGGTGTTAAAGATGCCTTTTAAATTAATGTCTATGACCCTATCCCAGTCTTCTTCCTTCATTCTAACAATCAAACCGTCTTTCGTAATACCTGCATTATTTACTAAAACATCAATCCTACCAAATTTGTCTACTATGTCATCTACCATTTTGGATACTGCGTCAAAGTTAGATACGTCTGCTTTGTACATCATTGCCTTTCGGCCCATGGCTTCTATTTCACTTACAACTTGTGCTGCCTTGTTTTCATCAGATAAATAGTTGACAATGACACATGCCTTTTCCTTAGCTAATTGCAAACATATTTCTTTACCTATGCCTTTAGAACCACCTGTCACTAAACATACTTTATCTGCAAGGCCCATCTCTTCAACCTCCTAATTTTTCTAAAGTGCTGTACAGGGACTGGGTGTTTTCAACATTTGTCACCTTCAAGGTTTTGTCGATTTTTTTCACGAAACTGCTCAATACTTTCCCTGGGCCTACTTCAACAAAGGTATCAACACCGCTATCTACCATTTTTTTAATACAATCTTCCCACAGTACTGGGGAATTTACCTGTTTTACCAAAAGTTCCTTCACTATTTTTCCTTCCCTTGCAAAATCCGCATTCACATTGGAGATAACGGGGATTTTGCTGTCTTTTATCACCACATTTTCTAGCTCTTTTGCCAAATTGTCAGCTGCCGGTTTTAACAAGCTACAATGAAAGGGTGCACTTACAGTCAAGAGCACTGCCCTTTTTGCCCCTTTTTCTTTAGCTAAATCTACTGCTTTATTTACTGCAGCAATTTCACCAGCTATAACTATTTGCCCTGGACAATTAAAATTAGCAGCTTCAACTATACCTTCTGTAGAAGCTAGTTTGCAGATTTCTAAAACTTGCTCTCTATCTAGGCCTAAAATTGCCGCCATGGTGCCTTTACCTATGGGTACAGCTTCCTGCATATATTTGCCCCGTTTTTGAACTAAAGGCACTGCCTCTCGAAACTCTAGGGACTCTGAAGCCACAAGGGCTGAGTATTCACCTAGGCTTAAACCTGCCACTATATCAGGAACAATACCTTCTTCTTTTAGCACAGAATAGCATGCTACACTGTGGGTTAAGATTGCCGGTTGTGTGTTGACTGTTTCTCGCAGTTTTTCATCAGGACCTTCAAAACACAATTTGGAAATTTTACCATTGGTAACCTCATCTGCTTCATCAAATATCTTTCGGGCTGCAGAAAAATTTTCGTATAGATCTTTACCCATACCTACGTATTGTGCGCCTTGACCTGAGAATATGAATGCTGTTTTTCCCATATGGGCACCTCCCATTACTTTAATTTAGATAGATTTTGCAATAAAACCTCGGCTTCTTTGACTATATCTTCAATTATTTCTTTAGCGGATTTTACTTCATTGATAAGACCGGAAATCTGGCCTGCCATTACTGAGCCATTGTCAATATCGCCATCAATTACGGCAAGACGCAGCCTACCTTTTCCCAAGGCTTCCAGCTCGTCGATGGTAGCTTGCTTTTTCTCTAGTGCTTCAAACTCAATGGTCAGCCTATTTTTTAAAACCCTTACCGGATGACCTATGGCTTTTCCCGTCACAGTTGTACTTCTGTCTTTAGCTTTGATTATGGCTTTTTTAAAGTTCTCATGGGCGATACTTTCCTTTGCACAAACAAAGCGAGTACCCATTTGAATGCCCTTTGCCCCTAAAGCTAAAGCTGCAACAAAACCTCTAGAGTCGGCTATACCGCCTGCTGCAATAACTGGTATTTTAACAGCATCAACTACCTGAGGAACTAAGGCCATTGTGGTTAATTCTCCAATATGGCCACCACATTCCATGCCCTCTGCAATTAAGGCGTCAGCACCTGCCTTTTCAAGTCTTCGAGCTAAGGCAACAGAAGAAACAACGGGTATAATTTTGATTCCTGCCTCTTTGAGTCTAGGTATATATTTACCAGGATTTCCTGCACCTGTTGTAACCACTGGCACTTTTTCTTTTAAAACCACATCAATAACTTGTTCTACATATGGAGACATAAAATATATGTTTACACCAAAAGGTTTGTCTGTAAGGCTTTTGGCTTTTTTTACTTCGTCTCTTATCACATCTCCTGGAGCATTGCCGGCACCTATTATGCCAAGACCACCGGCATTTGATACTGCCGCTGCCAATTCTGCCGTTGCAACCCAAGCCATGCCACCTTGGATTATGGGATATTTTATATTTAAAAGCTTACATATTTCAGTGTAAAACATGATTTCCTCCTAATAAATTAGCTCCTATTATTTTACAAATTCCAATCCATCAGGACTGCGCCCCAGGTTAACCCTGCTCCAAACCCAACTAAGACAACTTTATGCCCTTTCTTTATTCTTCCAGTGTGCAATGCCTCATGAAGGGCCACCGGAATAGAAGCAGAGGACATATTGCCATACTTGTCAAGATTTATCATAACCCGGTCTTTTGGAAAGTTTAACCTTTTTAAAGCAGCATCAATAATCCTAATATTTGCCTGATGAGGAATAATAAAATCAATATCACTAAGGTTCAAGTTAGCTTTTTTAACAACTTTTCTTGTGCAGTCTTCCAAAACCCTGACTGCAAACTTAAATACTTCATTGCCATTCATTTTTATATAATGTCTTCGGTTTTTAACAGTTTCAAAGCTGGCCGGTTCTCTGGAGCCGCCGGCAGGCACTTCCAGAAGCTTTGCTCCACTGCCATCAGCACCTAAAATTGTTGAAATTACGCCACCAGTTTCTACTTGGCTTACAACAACAGCACCGGCACCATCTCCAAAAAGCACGCAGGTATTTCTATCTTGCCAATCTATCATTTTAGATAGTACTTCACTTCCTACAACCAGGATATTTTTAAACTGACCTGACATAATGTATTGGACCGCTGTAGTGAGACCATAGACAAAACCGGTGCAAGCAGCTTGAATGTCGAAGGCAGCAGCATTTGTCGCTTTGAGTTTGTCTTGTATGATACAGGCAGTAGCCGGAAAAGTATAATCTGGGCTAGAAGACACAGAAATAATCATGTCAATGTCTTTAGGCTCCAGATTTGCATTCTCAATGGCAATTTTTGCTGCTTCAAATCCTAAATCTGAGGAGCTGATATGACTTTCCGCAGTCCTCCTGGTGGATATTCCAGTTCTTGCCATGATCCACTCATTTGTTGTGTCCACTGTTTTCTCCAGTTCAGTATTCGTTATAACCCTGTCCGGCAAATATGAACCAATACCTATTATCCCTGCCCTCATTTAGTTACTTCTCCTTTTCTGCAAGTTCTAGATTTTCCTTTAATTTTTCACTTACATCTGCCTTTGCAAATTTATAAGCAGCCTTAATTCCATTTGCAATAGCTTTGCTGTCAGAAGATCCGTGGCATTTTATTAAAACACCGTCAATTCCCAAAAACATGGCTCCACCGTATTCTGAATAATCCAGGCTCCTTTTAACTTTTTTAAGTGCTGGTTTTAAGATCATTGCTCCCAATGAATATGTAATATTGCTCTTTACTTCCTCTTTTAATCGATTGAAAATATATGCTCCAAAGCCTTCTAGAGTTTTTAAAAAAATATTCCCAGTAAAACCATCACACACCACTACGTTTACATTCCCATCAAAAATATCTCGAGTCTCTATATTGCCAATAAAATTGATACTATCCAGTTCCTTTAAATCAGAATAGGCAGCCTTTATCGTGGAAGTCCCTTTTTCTTCTTCAACGCCGATATTCATAAGGCCAACGCTTGGGTTTTTTATACCTAAAATCTCCTCGGAATAAATACTGCCCATTATGGCAAACTGGACAAGATTTTTGGGCTTAACTTCACTGTTTGCTCCAATATCCAGCAGCACCATGGGGCCTTTTGGTGTAGGAAAAACTGTTGCAATGGCGGGTCTGTCAATGCCTTTTATCCTTCCCAGGACAAACAGGCCTCCTGCCATTAAGGCCCCTGTACTCCCTGCAGATACCATTGCTTGAACTTTTCCTTCTTTAAGCAGCTTCAACCCTTTTACTATAGACGAGTCCTTTTTCTTCCGAATGGCATTTACAGGCTGTTCATCATTTGTTATAACTTCTTCTGCATGAATTATTTCCAAAGAGCTGCCTGCTTTTTCCAAGAGTGGTGCTATTTTATCTCTGTGGCCAACTAAAATAATCTCTGCACTTAAATCTTCTGAAGCTGCAATGGCACCTTTCACAATCTCTTCGGGGGCTTTGTCTCCCCCCATGGCATCCACCAATATTTTCATGTCTTTTGCGGCTTTTGCCGCTAACCTCCCTTCACCTTATGTAATCGCCTTTTTGCCTTCTTCATCAAGGGCAACTAAAATGAATTTTGCTCTGAAAACCTCTTGTTGTTTCACATAAGTCCTTACGAAAACAAATTTTTTATCCCCGCGTATCCTGGTAACTTGAGCCTTTGCCACGAGCTTTTGGCCTACAAAGACGGGTTGTTTGTATTTTATATTGGCCACCCCTGTCAGGGCAGCTTTTGCATCAATTGTAGCTATGGCCAAAGAGTTGGCTTGAGCAAAGATAATATCTCCTCTAATTATCTTGGTCTTGCCAAAAGTCATTTTGTTCGTAGTCTCTAAAATAGATATTCCTCTTTTATCAAGCTCTAGGTCAACTAACTCTCCCACAATTTCCGCTACATCTATAGAACGGACTTTAGGATAATTTTGTTCTGCAACTGCTTTTATTCTCTCTCGCAATTCGGGTATTTTGAGTTCCATTCTATCAAGGCGAATTGTTTGAATGCTTACCTCAAACTTTTCAGCTAGCTCCTCATCATTTAAAAAGGGATCCCTTTCAATGGTATCAAGGAGCAGTTTTTGCCTTTCTCTTTTGGTTAGCCATTTCCTAGCCATTATATTTTCACCTCAATGGTAGTTGCTATTAGTACCAGATGCTAAAAGTATATACTATATTTAACTAAAAATCAACACTTAGTGCAAATATTAACAAGAAAATAAAAAATACCTTCGAAAAACCGAAGGTATTTTTTGTTCAAAATCCATTATTAATTTGATTTTACTTCTAGTACTTCACGATTTTTGTAGTATCCGCAACTGAGACAAGCCCTATGGGGCAGTTTTGGCTCATGACATTGGGGACATTCTGAAATGGATGGTAATCTTAATTTCCACTGACTTCTTCTAGAACGGGTTCTTGATTTAGATGATTTTTGTTTTGGATTGGCCATTACAACACCTCCTCCAACTAATCACTCTTTAGCAATTGCTTCAACACTGCAAAGCGCGGATCAATATTGTCAATATTGCATTCACAAGAATCTAAATTTAAATTTGCTCCGCAGTTTGGACACAGTCCCCTGCAATCATTTTTACACAAAATTTGACTTGGCCAGTTAAGGATAATTTCTTCTAAAATCTGTGGATATAAATCTATTTCATCTCCGTGAAATAGTATTATATCTTCATCTTCTTCATCTTTTCCAGGTTTTGAAACCACATCACTAAATTTTAAGGACAAATCAATATTCAACTTTATTTGGGTTGGAGTAAGACATCGGGAGCACAATGTGTTTGCAGCTACTTCTACCTGGCCTGTAACTTGAAAGATACGATCTCCCAAGTTTTCTATTTGGCCTTTTACCTTCACCGGACCTATTTTTTTTATATCTTGTCCTTTAAAGTCTAGGTCTACAGTCTGCTTCTGAAAGTCAAATTCGGCAACACTACCCGGTGTCTGCTTAATTCTGGCCAGATTGAGTATCACTAAAAGTCACCTCAAGAAAATCACATCTTATTATATATTCATAAAAAATTCATGTCAAGTAATTTTATATCAAAGCAAGTGTATCTAGTGCAATCATCAATTCTTCATTTGTAGGGATTACAAGGACCTTTGTCTTTGCATCTTCAGCAGAAATATCCGCCTTCTTACCCCGAACTTTATTTTTTTCTTCATCTATTTTTATACCGAAGAATTCCATGTTTTCACATATCATCTTTCTGACGGTACTTGAATTTTCTCCTATTCCACCAGTAAATACAATGGCGTCAAGGCCATTCATGGCTGCGGCATAAGAGCCGATAAATTTCTTGGCCTGGTAAGCAAAAATCTCCAAAGCCAGTTGAGCACGAGAATTTCCATTTTCTGCTGCCTCTTCTAAATCTCTAAAATCACTGCTGACACCAGATACTCCATAAACACCGCATTTTTTATTTAAATAATTATTGATTTCCTCTGAAGATAAACCTTCTTTTTCCATAATAAAGGGGACTATCGCCGGATCAATATTGCCGCAGCGTGTTCCCATTAATATTCCTTCAAGGGGTGTAAAGCCCATGCTGTTGTCAATGGATTTGCCATTTTCTACGGCAGTTATGCTTGAACCATTGCCAAGATGCAGTGTAACCATTTTTAGCTCTTCAATAGGTTTGTCTAGCATTTTTGCGGCTTCAGCAGATACGAAGCGATGGGATGTGCCGTGAAAACCGTATCTTCTAATGCCGTATTTTTCATAAAGCTCATATGGCAAACCATACATATATGCATATTTAGGCATTGTCTGATGAAAAGCTGTGTCAAAGACCCCTACCATTGGAACATCTGGCAGCAGCTCCTTAGCAGCTTCAATACCGATGATATTTGGCGGATTGTGCAGTGGTGCTATATCTACACACTCTTTTAAGATTTCCATTACTTCATCGTTAATTTTAACTGAACCGGAGAACTTTTCTCCGCCATGGACTACTCGGTGTCCTACAGCTGAAATTTCTGAAATGCTTTTTAGTACACCGTGGTTTTCATCTAAAAGGGCATCCAGCATCATCTTTACGGCAACTTTGTGGTTCGGAATTTTTTCAGATATTTCAACTTTGTCCTTGCCTGCAGGGGTATGTTTTAATGTTCCTTCTTCAAGGCCAATTCTTTCAACTAAACCTTTGGCTAAAACTGATTTGTCATCCATGTCAAACAGTTGATATTTTAAAGATGAACTACCACAGTTAATAACAAGAACCTTCAAGATACAAACCTCCTAAACCATTGTTATTTGGCGTTAATTTGCTTGTAGAGCTGTAATTGCGACCACATTCACAATGTCTTCCACACTGCAGCCTCTGGAAAGATCATTGATTGGGGCAGCTAAACCTTGGCTTATTGGGCCAATAGCTTCTGCCTTTGCAAGTCTTTGAACAAGTTTATAACCGATATTTCCAGCATTTAGGTCAGGAAATACTAAAATATTAGCTTGCCCCGCAACAAGGCTTCCTGGTGCCTTAGAACTTCCTACTTTAGGAACCAAAGCTGCATCTGCTTGCAATTCTCCATCAACCAGCAGTTCAGGAGCCTGTTCCTTTAATATCTTTGTAGCCTCTACTACTTTGTCAACCAATTCGTTTTGAGCACTTCCCTTTGTTGAAAAAGAAAGCATTGCAACTTTTGGTTCATCGTCCATTAGGGATTTCCAGGTTTCAGCGGTGGCTATGGCAATTTCAGCCAGTTGTTTTGCATCAGGATTTGGATTTATGGCGCAATCGGCAAAAAGCAAATGACCATTTGAGCCGAATTCACAATTGGGCACAATCATCATAAAAGCACTTGATACAACCCCTATACCTGGTGCTGTCTTAA
>JAMNZY010000103.1 GCA_023622055.1 Bacillota bacterium | reverse complement strand
TGATGACCAAAGCATTTACAGCTTTAGAGGTGCTGATATTCGAAATATACTGGAGTTTGAACAGGACTTTCCTGATGCTACGGTAATTCGCTTAGAGCAAAATTACCGCTCTACTCAAACCATTTTAAATGCAGCCAATGATGTGATTAGCAATAATTATGGTCGTAAAAAGAAAACCCTTTGGACAAATAACGGGGAAGGAGAAAAAATAAATCTGGTCACCTTGGAAGATGAACACCAGGAAGGTCACCTTGGAAGATGAACACCAGGAAGCATATTTTATTGCCCGGGAAATAAATGAAAGGATTTTCAGGGACAATCTAAGCTATAAAGATTTTGCTGTCCTTTACCGCACAAATGCCCAGTCCAGGGTCCTAGAAGAAGCCATGGTAAAAATGAGACTGCCCTACAAAATAATAGGAGGTTTAAGGTTCTACCAGCGCAAGGAAATAAAAGACATTTTAGCATATCTCCGTGTAGTTGCAAATCCTTTCGACAATGTAAGTCTTTTAAGAATTATAAATGTTCCCAAGAGGGGTATCGGCAATGCTACAATAAATAAGCTGACAGAAGCAGCGGAAGTAAGGAATCGAAGTATTTTTGAAATAATAATGGATACTGAGCACTTGTCTTTTTCTGCTGCAGTTCGAAACAAACTGCAAAAATTTCTCCTTATGATGGAAGACTTTAGAACCATGGCAAGAAAAATGACTGTATCTGATTTAATAAATTATATCCTCCAGCAAACCGGCTATATGGACGAGCTTGAAAGGGAAAATACCACTGAGGCTTTAAGCCGTATAGAAAACTTACAAGAAATGGTAGGTGCTGCCATTGAATTTGAAGAAAAAAATCCTGAAGGCACTTTAGAAGATTTCCTTACAGAGCTTGCCCTTGTATCTGATGTAGACAATTTAGATGAAAACAGTGATGCTGTAGTACTTATGACATTGCACAGCGCAAAGGGTTTAGAATTCCCTGTGGTGTTTCTGGCCGGGATGGATGAAGGGATTTTTCCTCATTCCAGGTCCCTTTTTGACAGTGAGCAACTGGAGGAAGAACGACGGCTGTGCTATGTGGGTATAACAAGGGCACAACAGAAACTTTATATGACAAGAGCTTGGCAGAGAAGCCTTTATGGAAATACATCATATTATACGGCTTCAAGGTTTTTAAATGAAATATCAGAGGAGTATATAATGGAATCATCTTATGGCATAGCTGACAAGCCTTATTCTGCAAAACCCGAGTCTGAAGCGATAAGTGGATCCAAGAGTTCTATCAGTCCTGGAGACCGGGTAAGGCATGCTAAATGGGGCGAAGGTATAGTATTAGATATAGAAGGCATCGATGAGGATGCTCAAATAACCATAAACTTTCCATCTGTAGGAGAAAAACATTTGATACTAAAGTATGCGCCTATTGTAAAGTTGTAAAAAACTTATGATTATATTTTAAAAACCTTGGTGGAAGGGTGAGTTTTTTGGACAAGGCCCTGGCCGAAAAACGGATTCAAGAATTGAGACAAATTTTAAACCATCACAATTATCTGTATTACGTATTGGACAAACCGGAAATTCCGGACATTGAATATGATAAATTAATGAGAGAACTTATAGACCTTGAAAATCAATTTCCTGAACTTATTACTCCCGACTCGCCTACCCAGCGCATAGGTGGCGAGCCCCTGGCAGCTTTTGAGCGGGTTACTCATCGGGAAGCCATGATAAGTCTTGCTGATGCTTTTAATGAAGGGGACCTTAGAGATTTTCACAGACGGGTTACGGCAGTTGTGGGAAACGAAGTAGAGTATGTGGTTGAACTCAAAATCGACGGTCTTGCCATTTCCTTAACTTACGAGAACGGTGTTTTAGTTACAGCTGCTACTCGAGGGGATGGCACAGTCGGTGAAGATGTTACACAAAATGTAAAAACAATAAAAAGTGTTCCCCTTCGCATAAATGCTCCTTCAGGCAAAATGCCTTCACTGATTGAAGTTAGAGGAGAAATATACATTCCAAAGGAAGATTTTAAAAAACTCAATGAAGAGCGGGAGGATATGGAGCTGGAGCCCTTTGCAAATCCCCGCAATGCGGCAGCTGGCTCCATAAGGCAGCTTGACCCTAAAATTGCAGCCAAAAGGCCTTTATCCACTTTTATTTACGGAATAGGGTATGTGGAAGGCATTCAGTTTGAAACCCATTATCAGGTGCTGGAATTCTACAAAGCCTGTGGATTTAGGGTAAATCCCCACATTAAGCTTTTTAAAAACTTTGATGATGTGATAGAGTACTGTATGAGCTGGCGAGAAAAAAGAGACTTACTTCCTTATGAAATTGATGGAATGGTGATTAAAGTAAACTCCCTTCAGTTTCAAAGAATACTGGGCTCCACTGCAAAAAATCCCCGCTGGGCCATTGCATATAAATTTCCTGCTGAACAGAAAGTGTCAGTTATTGAAGATATTATTGTAAGCGTCGGAAGGACGGGTATACTTACTCCAAATGCGGTTTTAAAACCTGTCAACATAGCCGGTTCCACTGTCAGTCGGGCAACCCTTCATAATGAAGATTATATAAAGGAAAAAGATATTCGCATTGGAGACAGTGTAATTGTTCAAAAGGCAGGAGATATTATTCCAGAAGTAGTGGCGGTGGTAAAGGAAAAGCGGACAGGAAGAGAAAAAGAGTTTAAAATGCCCAAAGTTTGTCCAGAGTGTGGATCAGAAGTCATAAGAGTCCCAGGTGAGGCGGCATACCGCTGCACTGGTGTAGCCTGCCCTGCACAGATAAGAAGAAGTATTATACATTTTGCTTCTAGGGATGCAATGGACATAAGGGGGTTGGGGCCTGCAGTAGTTTCACTACTTTTGTCTGCAGGTTTAGTAAAAGATGCTTCCGATATATACTTTCTGAAAAGAGAAGACCTGATTCCCCTTGAGCGGATGGGTGAAAAGTCGGCGGACAATTTGATAAAAGCCATACAAAACAGCAAAAAACAGCCTTTAAGTCGCTTGATATATGCTCTGGGGATACCTTTTATCGGTTCAAAAGCAAGTTTTCTGTTGGCAGAAGCCCTGGGTTCCATGGATAAACTCCAGACCGCAACTTATGATGAACTTATTAAAATACCCGAAATTGGCAGCAAAATGGCCGAAAGCATAATAACATTTTTTAAGCAGGAACAGACAAAAAAACTACTTACACGTTTAAAAGAGGCTGGAGTAAACATGGAGGAACGTAGGCAGGTAGAAGGACCTAAACCTTTAGAAAATCTCACTTTTGTTTTAACAGGAACTTTGGAAAAATACAGCCGGAAAGAAGCTAAAGAGATTATAGAAAACTTAGGTGGGCGTGTTACAGGCAGTGTCAGCAAAAAAACAGATTATGTTGTAGTGGGAAAAGACCCTGGCTCCAAGTATGATAAAGCAGTAGAACTAGGCGTAAAAATTATAGATGAAAATGAATTTGACAAGTTAATTGCAGAAAGATAATCGGTTAAAATATGTAACAAAGCCCATGGATAATCAAAAGACCTTATGCACTTTTATGTGCTAGGGTCTTTTTTGTACATAGCAGCTTTTAAACCGTGGAAGGAATAGGGGCATATCTTGTTGAATTAACTTATTAAATAGTGTAAAAACTGTGAAAAGTAGTCGACCACAAAATATTCCAATACTATGGCACGAATGTTGCGTAAATTGTGAGGAAAGGGGTGAAGTTATGAAAGACCAGCTCAAAAAGCTGATTGAGGCCGAAGACAGGAAAAACCCTTATACAGATGAACAATTGGCAAAAATGCTAAATATGCG
>JAMNZY010000184.1 GCA_023622055.1 Bacillota bacterium | reverse complement strand
TTTGTAATAATACAAGCCTTTTTGTGATGCCTGTTTTTAGTTGGATCTCATTTATAGTTTTTTTACATATTTTATTTGACTTTTAATAGTTGACTTTTAATAGTTGGTCTTTCTTTTAGATTTTATAAAGCACCCCCGACATAATGTCATGCTCTTTTTTAGTTTTGGTATAACACCTCCCCCACTTCTCACTTTACAAGCCTAATACATCCAAATCCCTGACTGTTTTTACTTCCTAGTCCACTTTCCACTGCTATTTGCAGTAGCGAAGCTGGGCCGGATAGAATAAATGTTCCCGTATATCCTTTTATGATGGTTTTTTTATAATTTATCACAGAAAGCTTGGGTTGCCTAAGAGGCATTAAAGTAACCTTTCCAGCGGGCGGTTCCACTTTATGAAAAGCCTTATATTTTTTTCTAAGATTTTTTTCCATTATTTCACTGAAGTCTTTTTCCCACGGTTCAAAGTAGCATGTATATTTTCTGCCATCTGATCTAAACAATGTGCTGTAAACAACTATTGGTGATAAAGTGCTAATTTTTATTTTTTTATCTTCAATAAAGTCTTTTTCTAATGTAATATCGGTTACTTTCATTTTTGCAGGCCCTAACCTGATACTTGACCTAAAAAACAGACCATTTGCAAGAGAGTTACAAAAATTACTATAAGGCGATGTCACAACTAGCGATACAGGCCCTGCGAAGGTGATTTTACCCTGATTCTTATCTATGTGATACTTGCCCATAAGTCTAGAAAAGGCAAACATTTTAAAGGTCCTTTTCTCGTATACGAAACCTTTGTCATGCAGAAAATCCGCTATATCATCATCTAAAGAATTATAAATCATGGCTTGAACCATGTGGTTATAATGAATAGGGAGTGTTAAAGTGTGGCTATCTTTAGGTGAAAATATGATTTTTTGTCTCAATTTTTTAGCCTCCATGTTACACTTTCTTTTAATAATACCGAGTGTTATGATGGTGCACAAATGTGATTTAATAACGATTGATAATAGTTACAATAAAACATCTTGCTAAATATTTCCACTATTTGCTTTAGAGTATATATTCAACATCTTTTAATAAAACTCCTTTTTTCCTGAGTCCTATTTATCGGACTTTGTAAAAGAAAGTCTCCTCTCTTTGCTGGCAGGCTTTTAATGTCGAGTACTGCTATCTTACCATACAATTTTGGACACAATAAAAACCACCGGTCTTCCGGTGGTTTTGGTTGGTTACATTATTTATTCTAAAAACGTAAAACTGCCGATTATTCCGTCAAATTGTCTTTGCATGTCTTCATCCAGTTCCAGTGTGTAAAAGCTCATGGCAAATACCCGCTTGCCATCGGTGAGATAGTATGTATGGGGGTACCAGTATTCGATGTGGCCACCATGGGGGAAGGCTTTGTATACGATCCTTGCGCCAGTTAAATTTCCCACTTTTATGTCTTCTTTTACAATGAGTTCACAATCCCTGTTTAGCTGCCAGTTGTCAAGCAAGGTCTGGCCTTCTTTCATTATAATTGGGGGGAGAAGTTCTGCAACTTTTTGGCCATTTTCGTCCACAAATACGCTGTATTCAATATCCCAAATATGATATCAAGGGGCTTGCTTCTTGAAAAGAGTATGAGTCCCAGTCTTCGGTGGTATATGCATAATCCCTGATTTTCAGCACTTTCCAACCTTCTTTCAGCGGGGAATCTTTAACTTCAAACAGCAGCTCATCTTCACTGCCTTCACTGCCTATTTCATCACCTTCATTTATTTCTTCCGGCTCACCTGGCTCCTCTATCTCTTCCGGTTCTTTTGTAACAGTCTCCTCTGAAGTGTTGCTATTGGGCGGGTTGGGCAGAGTTCCCACATTTTCCTGGGTCTTTGTGCAGCCCACAAGGATAATGAGCATAATCACCATCAGGACAATGAATTTCCTGGTGAAGTTCACTTCACTCCCCTCCTTCACTACATTTTTGGCAATAGCCGTAAATCTCAAACCGGTGCTCTGTGGGGGTAAACCCCCTTTCAGCAAGTTTTGTCTCTATATCCTCCATGGGACAGTATTCCAACGGCATGGAAGTCCCACATCTTTTGCAAATCACATGGTGGTGATGGCCCTCTTTCATGCGCAGTTCGTAAAGGACTCCGCCGCTGTCTGGTGTAATTCGGCAGAGAATACCTTTGGCCAGCAGCACATCAAGATTTCTATAGACAGTGGAAAAGTTTATCCCGGGCAATATTTTAATGACCTCAGCAAAAATGTCTTGAGCGCTTAAAACCGCATCTGAATTTTGAAGCACAGTGAGTATAGCCTTGCGCTGTGGAGTTACTTTAAGCTGCTGGGCTTTTAAAAGTTTTTCTGCATCCAACGGTTAAAAACCCCCTTTAGGCAAATGACAATCATTAAGATAGCTGATGCAATTAAAACTATGGTCCCACCGGGGGCCAAGTCAAATACAAAAGATATATAAAGACCTGTTATCACGGAAAACAGCGCAACGGAAATTGCTATAACAAAAGTGGATTTAAAGCTCTTTGCCAGCTGCAGGCCAACGGCAGCCGGTATTACCATAAGTGCTGATATCAGAAGAGCTCCCACTATTCTCACTGAAATGGCAACTACTAGGGCCGTCAAGAGGGTAAAATAAAAGTTAATCCTTTTTACCGGTATCCCTGATACCACAGCAAACTCCTCGTCAAAGGTAATTGAGAAAAGCTCTCTATATAATAATACCACAGAAACAATTATGAAAAAACCTAATATTGAAATAATCATTATGTCCTGATAAGATACGGCAACGAGGCTCCCAAATAGATATGACATCAGGTCAGCATTAAAGGATTTTCCAAGGCTGATTAACACCACGGCAAGGCCCATTCCGCCTGACATGACCACTGCCAGTGCCACTTCTGAGTATTTTTTAAAAGCCGACCTTATAAATTCGATTAGGACTGCCGCCACCCCGGAAAATATCAAGGCTCCGTAAAAGGGATAAATTCCAAAGAGCATGCCTCCTGCCACCCCTGCCAAAGCGGCATGAGACAGACTGTCTCCCACCAGGGACATGCGCCGAAGTACAATGAAAACGCCCATAACTGAAGCCAGTAGGGCGGTTATTATCCCTGCGGCAAAGGCCCTTTGCATAAAATCATAACTAAGTATATTCATCAGCCTTGGCCTCCTTGCTCTAATATTTTAGACGTGAAATTTTCAAAAAAGTTTCCTTTATCTTTATACAAAGTTGCTTTTCCGTCCATCATATAAACAACTTTTGTAGCCATTTTTAAAGCCCTTGTCAGATCATGGGTTACCATGACAACTGTCATGTGGTCTTTATGCAAATTATAAATCAGCTTATAAAACTCCTCTTGTGTAGCAGTGTCAATGCCGGTGGTAGGCTCGTCTAAGAAAAGGGCCTCAGGCTTTCTCACCAATGCTCTTGCAAGAAAAACCTTTTGCCTTTGGCCGCCGGAAAGCTGGCCGATGAGTCTGTGGGAAAGGCCCGAGATCTTAACTGCTTCAAGGGCATTTTTTACAGCTGCCTTCCTTTTGCCTCTGTCAAAGATCCTGCCAAAACCTGTGTAATACCCTGACGCCACAACTTCCTGCACTGTTGCAGGAAAGGAGGTATTTATATTTGCCGCCTGTTGGGATACATAGCCGATCTTGTCCCAGGCAGTAAACTGGCGAGCCTTTTGGCCGAGTATCCTCACTTCTCCTGCCTGAGGTGCCAACAAACCCAGCATGACTTTAAGGAGGGTAGATTTGGCGGAACCATTGGGACCTAATATGGCTACAAAGTCTCCCTTTTCCACCGAAAGGCTCACATCTTGCAAAACAGGAGTGCCATTGTAAGAGAAAGTGACATCTGTAAGGCTCACAACCTGCCGTTGCTCTTTAACCAAAGAGCTAGAGCTTTCTTGAATCATGTTTTCACCAGCTTTATACATACTTGTCTTTCATCTATTTATTTACTCTCAATATCCTAGGGCTTTCTTTAACGCTTCTATATTTTTCTCCATAACTGAAAAGTAGTCTTCCCCGGCCTGGATCTCTTCCTGTTTCAAGCTTTCCAAGGGATTTATCTCCAAAACCTCAGCACCTGTATCCCGGGAAAGGACATCTATAAGCTTTGAGTTTTCTCCGGGCACGGTAAAAATGTATTTTATGCCATTGCCTTGGCAAAACTCCACAAGTTCTCTCATCTTCTGAAGAGATGGTTCTTCCTGGGGAGACAGGCCCGTAATGGCCACTTGATTTAAACCATACCGGCGGGCAGGATAATCAAAAAAAGCATGAGATGTGACTAAGTCTTTTCTTTCACTGCCTGAAGCCAGCTCTTTAAAGGCATTATCCAGTTCTTCAAGTTTTTTTGTAAGGTTTTTTAAGTTTTCTCTATAGATTGCTTCATTTTCCTTATCTGTTGAAACTATGCCATTAAAAATGCTTTTTGCCATTTCAGCAGCCAGCACAGGATCCAGCCAAATATGGGGGTCGTCATTTTCTATAAGGCCTTTCCCAGCCTCAATTACTTTTATACCTTGGCTTTCCAAGTTTTCCGCCATTTTTGCTGCCCAAGGCTCCATGCTCTCCCCTAAATATATGAATATGTCTGCATCATGAATGTCCGCCGCTTGTTTTGGAGACAGCTCAAAATCATGCGGCTCAACGCCGGCAGGTATCAGGTTTTCCACTTGGGCAGATTCTCCAACGATTTTTTTGGTAAAATCATATAGGGGGTAAAAGGTAGTGTAAATTCTTATTCTGCCATCATCGTCTTCAACAGGGGAAACTTGGCCTTTTTGCAGGCAGCCTGCAACTGAAAATAAGATGGTTAATATCACAACAAATACCAACAGGGCTTTGGCTATTTTCATTTTGCTCCTCCATTTGCAAAAGATTTGCATTTGCATTTTCTATTATATATTCTCCCACTAAATGGTGTCAACTATTCACACAAAATTTAAACCCTCGCTATTTGCGAGGGTTTGAAGGTATTACAGGCCTATTTCTGCCAACAAGTCTGCTTTTTGTCTAAAGCCTACCATTTGGTTGACAACTTTGCCGTTTTCAAAAACAAGCAGGGTAGGAATGCTCATTATCTGATATTTTGCGGCAGTATCGGGATTTTCGTCTACGTTAAGTTTTCCTACTTTAATGCTGTC
>JAMNZY010000155.1 GCA_023622055.1 Bacillota bacterium | reverse complement strand
AACACCTGGCAGCTTGCAAAGGGGTTTTATATTAGATGCTGGCTGTGGAGAAGGGTCTCATCTGGCCAGGATTTTGGCGTCAGTAGAAGGCAAATCCAACATAGACTTACAGGGGATTGGAATTGATATATCCAAGGAAGGGATTCGCATTGCTGCCAGAGAATATATCAATATCATTTGGTGTGTGGCAGATTTGGCAAATTTGCCTTTTGGTGATAAACAATTTGACATTGTGTTAAACATTCTTTCGCCGGCCAGTTATTCAGAGTTTAATAGGATACTTAAAGACAATGGGATACTTATTAAGGTGGTGCCGGGCAGGAATTATCTCATTCAATTGCGCGATATATTTTATGGCAAAACAGACAAAAAGTCTTATTCCAATGAGGAAGTAATTCATCTGTTTACCCAAAACTTTAATATGATAGAAAACAAGAGACTTTCATATAATGTAGTGCTAGATGAAGTGGGTTTCAAGCATCTTTTGAATATGACTCCACTGACCTGGAATATAGAAAATGAAGAAATGGAAGAGGCAGTTGAGATTGGCATAAGAGAGGTAACTGCTGACTTCCACATTATGATTGGCATGAAGCTATAATTATTGTTTTAAAGGGGAGCTGTATATGAAAGCACGTGTAAAAGAAATACACAAAAATTTTACAATAGTGGATGCTCACCTTGATTTACTGTATGATATTGAAAAAAAGAGGAAAATGGGTCAAAACAAGATTATAGAAAGAGAGTATTTGCCGGAGTTTAGGGAAGGCGGCGTTAATATCGTCGTCTCTTCTATATACATTGACGAAGATTTCATACCAGAACTGGCATTAAGAAAAGCCTTAGATCAAATCAGTGCTTTTTATTGGGAATTAGAGGAATCCGGAGATAAAATAATTTTTGCAAAAAATGTCGCTGACATTGATAAAGCCTTAAAAGAAGATAAAATTGGAATTTTACTCTCCTTTGAGGGTGTGGAGCCCCTTATGAATGATATTAATTTGCTCAAAATATTTTACGAACTTGGAGTAAGGGGAGTAGGGCTAACCTGGTCACGGCGCAACTTTGCTGCTGACGGCTGCAGCTTTGGGCATGTGAAAGGCAAAGAAAATGGCCTTTCTGATTTTGGGAGGCAAGTGGTGAAAAAGGCACAGCAGCTGGGCATGTTTATAGATGTGAGCCATTTAAATGATGCAGGCTTTTGGGATGTGATGGAAATAACCACAAAGCCTGTTATTGCCTCCCACTCAAACTGCAGAGCCCTAAACGGTATAATGAGGAATTTGTCAAATGACCAAATAAGAGCTCTTGCCAAAACTGGCGGAGTCATCGGAATAAATGCTGTAAGCACTATAGTTGCTGAAAGCAATGCTGATATAAAGGCCCTGGCCAATCACGTGGATCACCTGCGGAATGTGGCAGGTGTTGAGCATATAGGCCTGGGATTTGATTTCTGTGACAAAATATTTAAATCGAATTCTTTTGACAAAACTACAAAACTAGGTGACTCCTATGATGTGATAAATGGCCACAAAAATATCTATCTACTGACACAAGAATTACTCAGTAGAGGATACACTGATGACGAACTTCGGCTAATTTATGGAGAAAACTTTTTAAAAGTGTTTAAAAGCACATTAAAATAGAGAAGGGGCAAGACAAAGTTTTGCTGAAAATGCGCCTGATTTGATATAATATGAGGGAATATCTTTTAGAAGGAGCTTAAAGATAGTGAAAGATTATAAATGGATTGTCTTTGATCTGGATGGAACTTTGTTAAATTCTGATAAAGAGATAACTGATGAAGTTAAAAAAGCTATTAGTTTATTAAAGGCAGAAGATAAGCAAGTTTTTATAGCAACAGGCAGACATTCCTTGATGGCAAGTAAATATATTTACGATTTGGGTCTAGAGACTCCCCTCATAGCCTGCAATGGCGCTCTAATTATAAATGTTAGAAATGAACAAATTCTACATATGGAACTCATTAAGCCTGCCATTGCCGCAAAGTTGGTTTCATACTGTAAAGAAAACCAACTGGACTTTTTAGTTTATGTGCCAAATGCCATTTATTACAGTGAAAATTCAATTCGTGTCAATGCGGTAATAGAGTACAACAATACTGTGGGCAAAGAGCTTCAGGCTCCCCTTTACAGTGTTCAAGAGTTAGATGTTTTAAAAGAGGATATAATCAAGGTTTTAATCAGAAGTGACGATAGCCATTTAATAGACAAGCTAAATGAGGATATAAATGAAGATGGGACTTTGACTATTGTCAAGTCAGAAGTGGATCTTGTGGATATAATGGCTAGGGGTGTATCAAAGGGATCAGGTCTTGAGTTCTTGTCAAGACATTTTAATATAGACCTTAAGCGCACTGTTGTTTTTGGAGACAATCACAACGATATAAGCATGTTTCAAGTCGCTGGTCTGTCCATTGCTATGGGCAATGCGGAAGAGGAACTAAAACGGGTTGCCGACCACATAACACTGACCAATGATGAGTCTGGGGTAAGTGATGCAATTTATAAATATATTTTATAATAGCAGGTAATATTTTTGCGTTTTTAAATAAAGGGTATTTCATCGAGGATTGATTTTTTTTGGGGGGGCCTTGCCATGATTGACTCCGATTTGAAACTTGCCTATTTTTTTGCCTTGCTACATACTTTAATCACAGGTCTATCATTTTTATTTACAAAGACTGCCTTAAAATTTGCCAGTCCCATAGATGTATTAGCCTTTCGCTTTTCTGCCTCTATCATTGCCCTGATGATACCTGTTGTTTTAAAAAGAATACACCTGGATTATGCCGGAAAGAATCTCCTTCAAGTATGTTCTTTGGGGTTCCTTTACCCAATAGCATTTTTCTTTTTCCAAACCGTAGGCCTGGTATATGCCACTTCATCAGAAGGCGGAATATTTCAGGCAGTGACCCCTATTTTTACCATGATATTAGCTGGTATTATCTTAAAGGAAAAAACTACAGCTTATCAAAAGGTTTCCATTTTGTTGTCGGTGGCAGGTGTCGTTTACATCTTCATAATGAAAGGCGCCAGTTTAGATTTCACAGAGGTCTTAGGGATTTCCCTTTTACTCCTTTCATCCATTGCCTCAGCCGGCTATCACGTACTGACCCGAATAACACTGAGGCAGTTTTCAATAATAGAAGTCAGTTTTGTAATGACGCTATTGGGCTTTGTATTTTTTAATGTGGTGGCAATCATAAGTCACATGGTAAATGGCACTCTTAATCAATTTTTAACTCCTCTGCAAAACTTTCAGTTTGTAATTTCAATCTTGTATCTGGGAATTTTATCTTCGCTGATAACATCCCTTTTGAACAATTTCATCCTGAAAAGAATCGAGGCGGCAAAGGTAAGTGTATTTGGAAACCTTAGAACTGTGGTCACTATCTTTGCTGGGGTATACTTTCTAAAAGAACAGCTCTTTTCCTATCACATGATAGGGTCTTTGATGATTATTTTAGGGGTGCTAGGCACTAACTATGCTGGCAGGGATTCGCAAAACCGCAAATCACCGGTATAAATAGATCAGAGGTCTAATGAGAAGTAACATCTT
>JAMNZY010000203.1 GCA_023622055.1 Bacillota bacterium | reverse complement strand
ATGATATCATTCAAAATGGGGCTTACCTTTCTTTTGAAAACGGTTTTTATATTTTACACACAGGCTCCAATTTCATCATAGACATAGACATCTTCGAAGAAAAAATAAAATTTGCCGACTCTATAAAAGATACTGAAATCAACAAGGCCATACAAAAATACAGTGAAGCCTTGGAGCTTTATAGAGGACAGTATCTGGCAGAAAATCCATACAGCGAGTGGGTTTATCCCATAAGAATTCGATATCATCGATTGTTCGTTCAGGCAGTATTAAACCTAATGGAACTTTTAAAGACAGAAAAACGATACAGGGAAATAACTCAGATTTATGAAAAGGCATCAATTTATGAGCCCTACGAAGAAGGCTTGCATATATTTTTTTTGGAAGCGCTAATAGAATTAAAGCAATTTAACAATGCCCTAAGTCACTACAATTATATAACTGACAGGATGTATCGGGAATTTTCCCTTGAGCCTACACCAGCACTGAAGAAAATCTACAAAAAGATAACAGCAGACCATGACAACAAAATTGCAGATCTTGTATTTTTGGGCAGGAATTTATCAGAAGATGATAAAATGGAAGGTGCCCTATACTGTGATTTGGATTGTTTCAGGAGCATCTTTAATTTTGAGAGAAGAAAGAGCCTCCGGACAGAGTGTTCAAAGTTTTTAGGGCTTATTTCTGTCGTTGGAACTAAATCCAATATATCAAAGCAGGAAAGGGAACAAGCTGTGGCCAGATTAGAGCAGCTGCTCTTTAACAGCCTCAGAAAAGGCGATGTGTTTTGCCGCTGGAATCCTTCCCAGATTTTACTGTTACTTACAAATTTATCAGAAGCCAATCTTCCTTTGATAGAAAAGAGAATACAAAACAGATTCAACAAAGCTGTAGATGCTAAAAAGTTTGTTATAAAAATAGATTTTCAGCCAATTATATTGCCGGTTGTCAAAAGCATTCAACTAATGAACCGCCGGATACGGGCCCGTATGTCCGGTGGTGTGAGGGGACGGCGAGTAAAATAATTACTTGCCTCCTACTCGATTGTGAAATTCAAATGAAATTGGAATGAAATTTAAACATAACTGTAATGTACTTTTAATATAACTATATTGTAACTTAAAAGAAATAGTTAGCTGCTACAATGAACCAAAAGATAATAATTATATTTTTCCCATTTGTGGAGGTTATCATGAAAAGGTTTAAGTTTTCAAAAGCAAATGTTCGGAGTTGCCTTGTACTTTTATCATAAAAGTAATGCATGCAGAAAGAAATACAATCCAAGGGTATATTCAATGGTTAGAGATGGAAAAGACAATTCCTTTTCGCAGTTATATGGAACTTCTACACTTGACTCAAGATGCATTACAAACTTTAGAAGACGGTTCCGTTGATTTCCGATATTGGGATTGTTAATCCATTACGTAAAGTTGCGGCTTACCCATATTAAGTCTTAGTTAAGGGTGTTAAAAGAGGGTGATGATTTGAAAAAAGAGAAAAAACCAGGCCAATTAAAGAGTGTAAAATCAGTATTTAAAGGTGCCGTGAGAAATACTACAATTCTTGTAATGTCTACAGCACTGGTAACTTACCCGTTAGAATTTCCATATATAAATGCATATTTTACCGATAGAATTATCTACAGTGAAGATGGCCGCAACATTTCTGGCAAAAAGACATTTTCCACCATGAATAAAGGTGTCGTGGAACTTTATTTTGATATTCATACCTTTACCAATCTTAATGTGGATTTTAGCGTAAAATTTGTTGATGATATTTTAATAGCCGTCATGAATCTTCCCGATGATTGTGGATTTGATGCAAGCGATATAATAATAAGCTCTTTGGAACTTTCTTATAACAATGAAATAATTGACCTTAGCCCCATAAGCGTGGAAACGAAGGGGAAACACATAGAATTAAAATATAACTGGAGTAAAATAGAAGGATTCATTGACTCCGATGACAACTCACCAGCCTTTGACCTTTCCGGAAAGGGACAAGGGCTGGGTAAAAGTGGTTTGGGGGAAAAATTTATATTTAAAGGCTCAGGAAGAACACCTGATTTGCAAAAAGAATTTTTCGAACAAATGGAGTACTCTTACTTCATCAAAGGGCCAACAAATATAATCATACCTACGGCGGAGGAAGGGCCACAGGTATACTCATATGTATTTTATATCGACGATAAAGAGGTTCCACCTGATGAAGTAGAGTGGGAATTGTCTTCTGAAGTTAGCGGAGTAAAGCTAAAATCAGGGGAGCTTACAGTAACAAGCAATGCTGAGGGAGGAAATATAACTATAACTGCCACTCTTAAATCTAATAAATATTTCACCACTGACCTTGAAATAGAGTTAGTAAAAATTGTTGAAGAAGAAATTGAGGAAATCATCGAAGAAATAGTTGAAGACCAAGCTGAAATTCCGGATGAGAGTGAAACCGAGGGTGAACAGCTCGATAAAGAGCAAGAAGATGTAAACTTGCCTCAAGATCCTACTGAAAATGAAAATAAAGACGAAGAAGAGGGCAGCAGTGAAGGCGGCGACGGTGAAGACAGTAATGATGACAGCCCCGATACAGAAAATGAAGGGGAAGAAGAGGGCAGTGATGACAATATAGATGAAAACGAAGACGAAACAGATACTGAAAATGAAGAGGAAGCAGAAGATGGGACAGAAGATGAAGATGAAACAGAAGATGAAGACGATAGCACAGAGGAAACCGAAGATACTGATGATGACGATATAGATGATGATGAAGAAACGCCAGACGAAGAGGAAGAAGATGAGGAAGCAGAAGATGAAGAAGAAGCGGAAGACGAAAATGATACTCAAGGTACCGACGATGATGATAATAAAGATGGAGACGAACTAGATGACAATGATGATACGGATGAGACCCAAGGCTCTGATGATGACGATATAGATGAAAATGAAGAAATTCCAGAAGAAGGGGAAGAAGTGGAGCATACTGATGATGAAAAGGATCAAGAGACAGAACCGGAAGATGAAACTTCAGGGGAAGCTGAAGGCGAAGTAGATGATACTGACGATAAGGAAACTGCAGACGATGATGAAGAGGCCGGAAAAGACCAAGCACATGAAGATATAGATATAGATGATGTGGATGACGAGAGCAGCAGGATTCAAGAAGAAGAGCCAATTGATAAATCAGAAGGACATAAAGATGATAAAAATGTTGAGAAACCCTCACAGGATGGCGATAAAAGTTACCAAAATAAGCCAAAGGAACAAGAGGAGAAACCTGCTACGGGTGACAAGGATAAAAATCCAGACAGCATTAAAAGTAATTTAAGTGAAAGAGCACATATTGATGAACATTATGATTTTGTTATTAAAATTAGACCTTAGTTATTTTAGGAGGCAGCCATGGAAGAGCAAAAGCTTTCTCAAGTAGAAAATAGAGCCATTGGCAGGGGAAAAAACCTATCAGGCTTTGGAAAAATTTTAGGCAACGTATTTTTCGGTATTCTTCTTATTATCGTGGCTATTTTAGTGTTTTCGTTAGTAACTATAAAAATATCAGGAGGTCCGCCACAAGTAGCAGGCCACTATATGTTTATCGTATTAAGCGGCAGTATGAAACCCGCCTTTGATACCGGCAGTTTGGTGTTTGTAAGGCCTACTACCATAGAGATGATAAAAGAAGGAGATATCATAACATACAGGGGCTTAGGAGAGGGGAAGCAGTTGGTAAGCCACAGAGCCGTTGCTATTGATAGCACAGAAGACGGTATTCAAATTACAACTAAAGGCGATGCAAATGACGCAGCTGATCCTAACCCTGTGACTTCCAATAACCTAGTGGGAAAAGTAGTTTTGGCCATACCTTATTTGGGTTACTTTATAAATTTTACCCAGACAAAACTAGGTTTAATAACTTTGATTCTAATACCAGCAGCAATACTTCTCATCTTCGAAGTTATAAACCTTTACCATAACGTAGAAGCGATGAAGAAAGAAAAGGTGCTTCAAAAAGACTCTCAGAGTAATGTAGAGTGAAATTGATAGGTTGTTTTGGGAAGGATGTATGAAAAATGAAGATGAAAATTCTAATTAGCTTTATGGTTCTTGCATTAATTGGACTGCTTGTAGGAGGAAATACGATAGCCTATTTCACAGATACAGTTAAAGAAGAACTTGTTAAATTTGCTGCTGGAACTGTTGAAATTAATTTCGATGATGGAGTTTCAATAAATACAGAAAACCCTTTTGTAGATAGCAGAACTATCACCTGGTCTATTAAAAATACTGGCACAAATGATGTGTTCCTGAGGGTAAAAGTAATTACAAATACTGACGAGGTAAAATTCAAAGTAAAAGACGACAATTGGGTAAAGGGCGAAGATGATTACTATTACTATAGCAAAGCTGTTGCACTAGGTGATGCCATAAATTTTTCCCTTGAAGTAAACTTCGATATTTGGGATCCTACGACAGCACTTATGGATTTAGAGGTTGAGGCAATTCAAGCATCAAATAATGTAAGAAAGTCTCATTGGAATTGGCCGGAGAGCTAGTTTAAATTTAAATTTTCCATGGGAGGGAGTGATTGCCGGAAAGTTGAGCTTAGCAAAAATAGTTGATAAAAAGGGGGCATTTCCACGTCGTAATATTTGATTAAAGGTATTACATTGAAAAGGGCAAACCTGTCGAAAGGCAGGGACGCAAAGCTATAGGGCCTGCAGCCTGGCCGCCGATTATTAAAAGTTAAAATTTTAAAATCGGGAGGCAAAGTAAAAATGAAAAAAAGGATTATGATGAGTGCATTGGTAATTGCTCTGGCGGCAGCTATGATTGCTGGAGCCACACAGGCATGGTTTACAGACCAAGCAGATGTGCCTGAAGCTACATTTACTGCAGGAACGGTTTTGGTAGATGCTGAAGAAGCCAAACCAACTTTTATTACAGGCAAATTTGACAATGTTAATCCTGAAGATTGCTTTAAAGTTACTTGGTTAATTAAAAATATTGGAACAAAAAATGCACAAGTTAGAGTAAAACTTGAAAAGGAATGGGAATCCAAGGCAAATGAAGTTGAAGGATTATTTGAAAAAATAAAAGAAGATACTGGTATAAATTTTGAAGGAATTCAACAGCTCAATGAGCATCTTAATGATCGAGAGAAAATGAATGATGAGTATGTTGTCTCTTATTTGCCAGCAAAAGATAGTGGCTGGGAAATATATGACGAAGATGGCGAAATATGGCTCTACTATGTTGAAGGTCCGTTAAAAGGATCTAAATATGATGGTGAAGAGGATTTGAAAGATGAAGTTGAATTGCCTCTGGTAGTGTACTTTAATGGTGAAAGAATGGATAATAGATACATGAATGCGGATCTCAAATTATCAGGATATGTAGAAGCAGTTCAGGCTTCTCATGATGCACCCATTGAAGTTTGGAAAGAGGCATGGAGTAAAGTAACGGAACCTAATTATGCACCCGACGGTTTAGCTGCAGATTATCAGGCAAAAGTTGAAAAAACGCCCTGCTGGACAGGCGAAAACGAGGATGATAACGGAGACGACAGAGATGGCGAAATAGATAGCTATAATTTTAATGGAAATGGTGAAACAAGGAATTATTCAGAAGGAAAACATTCCAAAAAATATTATACCGAAGTAACTATAAATTATAACTTTACTAATGTTAAAGATGGAAGTTTTGACTATAGTGGAACCAAAAAAGTAACATTTAAAGTGGTATTAGACAATCATCCATCCCCTATCTTTGGAACTCGTATAGAATATCCGGAACAAAATATAACATTTGAAGATGGTGCGGCAAGCGGAACTTTTAGTTTTGTATTTGAAAGAGGAAACCAAGAAGCTGGATATGATTTCGTCGAAGTAACAGTAGAAAAAATCGAATAAATATAGTGGCATTTTAGAACCAATGATGCCAGACACCTAAGTTAATGATGCCAGACACCTAAGTTAAAAGCTATTGAAATTTAATGACAATTCTTGCTTAAGAACACAAACGGGCGGTATAATGCCGCCCCTTACTAAGAAAATTCAAGCCTCAGGTGCTTTTTAAATAAAATGTTCCTTATCCGCAAGGAGGGTAGATGAATGATGAGGAAAGTAATTAAGATAGTAATTATATCACTAATCATAGGTTTGTTTATTGCCAAAGTTCCCGAAACAGCTTTAGGTGAACCTGCTTATATCATCAATGATGATAACGGTCTTGAAATCCACGTTCCTGAAAAGACAGTAAATACGGACAATCTGGGCCCTGGGGATAAAAAAAGTTCCAGTTTAAAACTTAAAAACACAGGTTCTAGTGATTTGACTGTGTATATAAGGACGAATATTTTAAGTGAGACATCTCCCAGAGGCGGCCGTTTGGCAGATGTAATGATACTGACTATCAGAGACGGAGATTCGGTCATAGCTGATGGCACCTTTAGAGATGTAGCAGATGAAGGAAATATTTTAATCGGAAACATGGCCCCGGAAGCTGAAAAAACCATCTACTTCTCTGCGGATTTTCCTAAAGAAGCCGGCAACGAATATCAAGGTGCTTCATTTAAAGTAAATTGGACATTTACTACTGAAAGTTCTGGCGGTGGGGGCGGAGATGAAGGTGGCGGCGGTGGCTCTGATGAGGATGAACCAGCACCTCCCATAGAAATAGAAGAAGAACCAATACCTGAAGGAGAACCTAAACCACCTACTGAACCTTCTGAGCCGGAACCGGAACCAGAGGTGCCTGTTTTGGAAGTTCCGGAAGAGGAAATCCCTGCCGGCGTGCCAGAAATGCCCCAGACCGGTGAAGGAGCACAATATCCCTATTACCTTGTAGGTGCCTTTGCTCTGTTGGCAGGGATAAGTCTTGTCAAAAGAAGATTTTAGAGTCTAAAAGGATTTGTCTACACCTGCGATGGAGGCTAAAATAATACTCTACTACTCCTTTAGTCTACCTGGAGTATACAAAAGTATAATCCAGGTATTTTTTTAAAGGTGGCGATAAAATTGAGAAGATTTTTAGGTGTAATTTTGATAATTCTTGGAATCATAACCATTTGTTATCCGAAAATGAAAGAGGCGTATTTTAATTATCAGCAAAGAAAACTCCTGGAAACTTTGATTCAAGGCTGGGAAGAACTTGATGATTACCAAGTTATAGAGGAAGTTCCAGAAGAAGATTTGCCCTTATCTGACGAAAACAAAGAAGACAGTGAAAAAGAATACCTGGCCAAATATATCCAAGCCCACATGGAAGGTATATTAAAGATAGAAAAGATAAATCTTGAATTGCCCATTTTAAAAGGTGCCACCAAGACCAATCTGAACATTTCTGCTGCCAGCATAGAGGGCACTGGAAGGCCAGGTCAGGTGGGGAATTACTGTATCTCTGCCCACAGGGGCCGCTCCTACGGCAGGCTGTTTAATCGATTGGACGAACTGGAAAAAGGGGACCTTGTGAAAATCATAGAAAAAAACACCACCCATACTTACGAAGTGTTCGAAAAACTTTTAGTGGAAACGGAAGACAGCTGGGTGCTCCTCCCAGAGAAAGATCAAAAGCTTCTAACTCTTATAACTTGTGATTACAGCCGTAAACCTTACCCCAGGCTAATTGTAAAAGGAAGGTTAATTGATGAAAAACAGTGATATATTGTGAAATAAGGAGAATAATGTAGATAATCATAAATAGTTCGCGAATGAGAAGCTTTATCAATAATGCAAAAGTGGTAAAATAAGGACAAGTAAGAGTTCTAAAAAGTTAATAAATAAAAAAGTTTTTAAAAAACTTTCAAACGATAAAGGCAAACCCGTGGAAACGCGGGGACGCAAAGCTATAGGGCCTTCGCAAGATGGCAGCCAGCTACCGAAAGGAGAGTTTTTTTGTTAAAGAGGGTCTTCAGTTTTTTTCTGTTTCTCGTAATTTTTACCTTGTCAATTGGACAAGCTTGGGCTGATGCCTGGGAGGTTTTTGATTTAACAAAAGTTGAGCAGGGAATAGTAGGGATAAATTATCCTTCACATAACAAAACAAAAGTCATGATTCAAAAAGACGGTATTACCTACTACTATGATGTAAATTCTAATATAGATACATTTCCACTGCAGTTGGGTTCTGGATCGTATCAATTAGCACTTTTAGAAAACATAGAAGGTAATAAATATGCAGTTAAAAGGAGTATGAGCACACAAGTAAATCTGAAGGATGATAAGATATCATTTCTGCAGTCAGCCAGTCCTGTTTATTGGCATAAGGACAGTGATACTGCCAAACTAGCAGCTAAACTAACTGAAAACTTGGATACTGATGAAAAAAAGGCATATGCCATATATGATTTCATAGTAAAAAATATCAAGTACGACAAAAATAAAACATCCGGTCTTGAAACTGATTATATACCTGTGGTGGATGAAATCCTCTTATTAGGAAGAGGTATATGTTATGATTACGCAGCTTTATACGCGGCCATGCTTCGCAGTTTAGGTATTCCGGCAAAGCTTGTTAAAGGATACAAAAACGACATTGAAGCATACCATGCCTGGAATGAAGTGTATTTAGAAGAACATGGCTGGGTAACCATTGATACAACCTATGATGCTGTCATGCTTGAAAATGGTACAAGCCCTTCGTTTTATAAAAATATTAATGAATACACAAAAGTAAGAGAATATTAAAGATCTGCCTCACTTATAGAGAAAAGGTCCTGCAAGCTTAAGTTTTAAAAGCAGCAGGGCTTTTTTGTGTCAAATTTTCTTTTAGAAAGGCAACATATGTGTTAAAATGAATACTATACTACTACACAAACTTCTGCAATATGGGAGAGGATATATGTGACAGCTCAAATCCATGCATTTCGGGTTTTCAATAAAAATTTTGTATTAGATGTAAACAGCGGATCAGTTTTGCAGCTAGATGATCTGGCCTTTGATATTCTAAAAGATTACCATCCCAATTCCAGCGAAAAAGTATTTCAAAGTCTTGAGTCTAAATACCCCAAATCACAGATAAAAGAAGCTCTAGAAGAGATTCAAAAGCTAAAAGAAGTTAGATACTAGAGAATATGTTAAAGCGCTGTGCCTTAATGTTGCCCATGACTGTAATCTGCGGTGCAAATACTGTTTTGCTTCAACAGGTGATTATCAGGGAAAACGAGAATTAATGAGTGAAGAGATAGGAAAAAAAGCTGTGGATTTTCTCTTAAAAAATTCTGGGAACATGGAAAATGTGGAAATTGATTTCTTCGGCGGGGAACCCCTGATGGCTATAGAAACAGTAAAAAAGGTAATTTCTTACGCAAAAGAGCAAGAAAAAAAGCACCAGAAGAAATTCCACTTTACTATTACTACAAATGCCCTTTTGTTAGATGATGACCTTATAGACTATCTCCATGAACACATGGACAATATTGTGCTGAGCCTTGATGGAAGGAAAGAAGTCAATGACTTTATCCGTATCAGGGCTGATGGAAAAGGCACTTATGATTATATAGTTGACAATATTAAAAAAATAGTGGAGTTGAGAGAAAGGGACAACAAGGAATACTACGTGCGGGGCACTTTCACAAGGCACAATTTAGATTTTGCTGAAGATGTTGCCCATTTGGCCGATTTAGGTTTTAAGGAAATATCCATAGAGCCGGTGGTTGGAAAAGAAGGAGACTACTTATTAAAGGAAGAGGATTTGCCTGTTCTCTTTGAACAATATGGTAATATA
>JAMNZY010000157.1 GCA_023622055.1 Bacillota bacterium | reverse complement strand
ACTCATTTCATACTCCTTACAATTTTTTTCTATAAACTTAATAATAGGGGATAAAGACTGCTAGTTTATTAAATGCCTGCCGATTTTTAACTCACAATAGGTATTATATCAGAAGTCTTGCCCATTTTTTATATGTAACACATATATTATGTTACGACAGACATTTACCAATGGGATTCTTGCAGGTAATAGCAACAAAAGAAGTCTCCTTTGGAGGATAAATAAAGCAACTCCAAAAAGAGACTTCTCACTTAAAATAGTCTCAGCCATTCTGCGAGTTCCGTTCCACATGGTATCATAGATAATGGTTATTTGGTTTTCCTGATAGTCATTTGCCCATTCCTGATATTTTTTAACAATCTGCAGGGGATCTTTCCGCCATATGACACCGTGACTTGGACATATCATGTCTACGGGAAGGTTTAAATTTAGAACTTCATCTATCTTTTTAGCCACCAGTTTGCTAAATGGCGTCAATATATTGGCATAATATTTTATGGCTTCCTGATATACCTCTGCTTCATCCACTAAGTCGTTGAACATGTTTTCCGATGCAAAGTGTTGGCCACCACTAAGTCGTTGAACATGTTTTCCGATGCAAAGTGTTGGCCAAAGGCATCGTTGCTAAACAGAATATTATCTCCTGTCAAATAATTAAACATGGAGTCAGGCCAGTGAAGCATGGGAGCTTCAATGAATATCAATTCTCTTTTGCCCAAGTTTAGCTTGTCCCCAGTTTTTACAGGTACAAAGTTCCAGTCTTGATGATAATGGCCTTTTAGAGATTTTATACCGTTCTCAGTGCAGTATATGGGAGTATCGGGGATTTCTTTCATTAATGCCGGCAGGGCGCCACTGTGGTCGATTTCGCCGTGGTTTATTATAATATAGTCTATTTCATTTAAATTGATTTCCTTTTTCAGCTTTTCTACAAATTCTTCGGCAAAGGGTTCCCACACCGTGTCGATAAGGGCCACCTTTTCATCCCGAATGAGATAGGAATTGTAACTGGTGCCTCTATGAGTTGACAATTCTTCACCGTGAAAACTTCTAAGTTCCCAGTCAACCTTACCTACCCAAGTAACACTGCCGTTGATTTTAAAAGCCATTTTTTCCCTCCTGATATTAATTTTTGTCCGCCCTATACACTACAGTATTTACTCAAATTTAGCAGTTTATTGTGTTTTGTCAATTATTATTTTGTCTTTGGCGATTTTTCTTATTCCACGATATTTGGTATAATATTGTTACTAGGGTTAGATGTTTTTAATAAAGGATTAGGGGTGCTTAATATGAAAAAAACTCTGGTAGTATTGATAATCTTAAGCCTTATTTCCATTACCTCTGCCTGTTTATCCAGAGATAAGACCGTTGAAATCACTTTGTACTATGCCAACGCAGATAACAGTGAGATACTAACGGAAAAGCGAGAAGTTAAAATCACCCAAGGCAAAACCCTTCCTGAACTGGCCATAGAAGAATTGTTAAAAGGCCCAGAAACTGATGGTCTAATATCCACTATCCCTGAGGGAACAAAACTATTAAATCTTGATGTTAAAGATAAAATTGCCACTGTCAATTTATCTGAGGATTTTACCGGTTTTCCCGGAACTATGGCGGAAAGCCTCGCTATAATTTCCATAGTGAATACCTTGACTGATTTAGAAGGAATAGATCAGGTCCATATCCTGGTTAATGGAGAGGAACTAATAGCCCCCAGCGGCAACCCTTACGGCCTTTTAAAAAGCTACGATATAAAGCAGATTAACAGAGATTTAAATAAACAGGTTATTACCCTTTATTTCCCCGATGAGCAAGCAATGTATGTGATTCCCGAACAAAGAGAAGTCACAAAGGATGAACCTATAGCAGAAATAGTGATTAAGGAATTAATGAAGGGGCCTGAAACCCCCGGCCTTGCACAAACCACCATCCCGGAAGAGGCCAAGATTTTATCTGTGGAAATAAAAGATAAAACCGCCTATGTTAATTTTTCCCGAGAACTGGTTGAAAAGCACATAGGGGGTTCAGCAGGGGAAATGATGACAATACTCCCCATAGTAAACTCTCTCACTGAACTTCCTGAAATAGAAAAGGTCCAATTTTTGGTGGAAGGGGAAAAGGAAAAAACTCTGGCTGGCCATATTGCCTTTGATGAACCTTTTGAGCGCTGTGAAGAGTATATTAAAAAGCCCAGCCCTTAAGCTGTTTTGACTATAAAAAATAAAGGTTGTAGGCATTAAGTATTGCCTACAGCCTTTTTTTGTTTAAAACCGGCATTATCTATAGTAAACCTGCACTTTTTATCAGCTGTTTTGTAAACTCACTGGAGGGATTTTCAAAGATTTCCCAGGCTGGACCTTCCTCTACTATTTCACCTTCATGCATTATATACAGTTTGTCGGCAATTTTTCTGGCCAAGTCCAGGTCGTGAGTTATGTAAATCATGGCAAAGCCGAAAGAATTTTGAAGTCCTTTCAAAAGCCTTAAAATATTGGCCTGAGTGGAAGGATCCAGCATTGAACTTATTTCGTCGGCAATGAGGAGTTTTGGCTCAAGGATTAGGCTCCTGGCTATGGAAACTCGCTGACGCTGGCCGCCGCTTAAAGTATAACACCTTCTCTGCAGAAAATCATTATCAATGGGAAGCTCCGCGGCAGAAAGGGCTTTTTTGACTCTCTTTTTGCGCTCCTCACAGCTGTACAGTTTCAAAATATTTAGGGGCTCCATTACCGCCTGTTCCACTGTAAACCTGTCGTTTATGGATGAAAAGGGGTCTTGAAAGATCATTTGAAGGCCTTTAGGTCTTGTGGTAAGCTCACAGGGAGAAACTTTTTGGCCTAGGAATTTTATAGTGGCTCTATCAGCTTTGAGATATCCTGAAATAATGCTGGCAAGGGTGGTTTTCCCCGACCCTGATTGGCCAATTAGTGCCACCACTTCTCCCGCCCGAACCCGGATATGGCAGTTTTTACATGCAGAAATGCTGCGGCCTTTAAAAGTAAAGGTCTTATCTATTCCACTGGCTTCAAGGAGTGTCACAATTCCTCCTTGATTGCAGGCCACCTTCCGTTCCAAAGACACATATTCCAGTTTTGGCCTTTTGTCCTTACACATATCCAATCTTTGGCTGCAGCGGGGATAAAAGGGGCATCCATCACTAGCTTCCCCCTGGGCTGGTGGTATTCCCCATAGGTCTTGAAATGGATTTATAGCTGGGGATGAGTTTATAAGGCCACGGGTATAGGTGTGCAGTGGGTTTTTCAGAATATCCCGAGTAAATCCTTCTTCAAGAATACAGCCCTGGTACATTACACATATTTTACTGGTGAGCTTTGTAATAACAGAAAAATCATGGGATATGACCATCATCGTAAAGCGCTTTTCCCGCTGCAATTTGAAAAGGAGCTCTACGATTTCCCCTTTGGATATGGCATCTAAGGAGCTGGTAGGTTCGTCTACTATCAGGACTTTAGGGTCACAGGCTAATGCCATGGCAATGAGCACCTTTTGCCTCATACCTCCAGATAGCTGATGGGGAAAGGAATCAGCCACAAAAGGCTCCAGGCCCACCTGCTCCAGTAAATCATTTACCTTTTTATTAGCTTCCTTTTCCTTAAGACTTAAATGACGGACAATGCACTCCTTTATCTGTTCCCTAACTGAAAGAAGGGGGTTTAGTGTTTCAAGGCTATTTTGAAACACCATGGCTATGTGCTTCCACCGGTACTCATTTAGCTGCCTGGGGGAAAGCCCTAGCAAATTTACTCCGTTGTATATGACCTTTCCATCTACTTTTGCCTTGGAATTCAAAATGCCCATTATGGCAAGGCCTAAAGTGGTTTTGCCACTTCCCGACTCTCCTATAATTCCCAATGTTTGACCTGCCTCAAGGACAAAGGAAGTTTCTCTCACTGCCTGCATTTTTAAATTGTCTTGACTATATGTAACAGAAAGGTTTTCCACTTTAAGCATGGCTATGCCCCTCTCTCATCCAAAACTTTCCAGTCTAAAGGCCGACGGTAATTTTTGCATCAAAAACTTTTTCTAACTCTCTACTTAAGGTGGCTGTTGCTACAACAAGGCAGATTATGAAAGCTAAGGGATATACCACCCACCATTTCCAATAATCAGTGAAATATATTCCAGGGAAATTTAAGGCATAATTTAATATAAGGCCCCAGCTCTTGCTGGTAGGGTCACCTAGACCTAGAAAAGATAAACTCGCCTCAGACACTATGGCCCGGCTTATGAGTTTTATAAAAGTTG